>JABJJH010000172.1 GCA_018660965.1 Rhodospirillaceae bacterium
CTCGATTAGATAACCGTCAATCCGCGCACCGCCTGGCTGAAGGCGTTCACGCATGGCGCCCATCGCCTCGGCGGCGGCGGCGCTGTCCTTAAGCCCTATCACAACGGCGCCGGAATCGCTTTTGTGGATGATGTCGGCGGAGACCGCCTTGAGCGCGAAGGGCGGCGACAAATCCGTCAACGCCGACTCCAACCCGGTTTCGTCATCGACGACCACGCCCTTTGGCACGGTGAGGCCGCTGCCGGCCAATATCCGCTTGCCATTGAATTCGTCCAGGGCGACGCGTCCGTCGGCGCGAGCGCTGGCGATGAGAGATAAGGTGTCCACTATATGATGCTGGTCGGCCAGGTTTGCATCAAATGTTGACCGACGCCGTTCGTCATGCGCGAGCGGTGGATTTCCAGCGTGTCGGTCAGGTATTTACGGGTATCGCGCGGGTCAATCACGTCATGGGCTTCGTACATCGCCGCCAGTTCCCACGGCTTGGCGTCGCGTGATAGCTCATCTACATATTCCGCGAACTTTTCCGGATCGTCTTCCTTGGTGATCCCATAGACGACGTTGACGCCCGTATGCGGGTCCATGAAGCCCAGATCCGCCGATGGCCACAACGCCATTTCGTCTGAATTCTTGTTGCCGCCCATGTTCAGATACGCCTGTCCGTAACTCTTGCGCAGCACGATGGAGATTTTCGGCACCGTGCAAAGCGAAAGGGCGTTCATCCAGTTGATGATACGGCCGGGCGCGCCTTTGCGTTCGCCGTCCACGCCGATCAGAAATCCCGGGACGTCCACCAGCATGACGATGGGGATGTTGAAGGAGTCGCAAAAGCACAGAAAGCTTGTCGCCTTGTTGCACCCGTCGGGGTCGGCGGCGCCGCCCTTGAACATGGGATTGCTGCACAAAAAGCCGACCGTTTGTCCATTGAGGCGCGCCAGTGCGGTGAAAATGGGTTTGCCATAGCGGGGCTTCATCTCGAAAACGCTGTCCTTGTCCGCGATGGCGGCCACCACGTCGCGCATGTTGTAAACTTTTTGCCGCGCTTCGGGCACGATATCCATGATGTTCTTGATGGCGTCGTCCGACCCTTTGGGCACGGGCGCCACCGGCGGCGCTTCGGTGTTGTTGGGCGGCAGGTAGGACAGAAATTTTTTGCAGATGTCGATGGCTTCCTCGTCGGTGTCCACGGCGGTGTCGACAAGGCCGCTGACCGAGGTGTGCATTTTCCAGCCGCCCAGTTCTTCGTTGCTGACCGGTTGGTTGATCGCCAAGGATGTCACGCGGCTGCTGGCCACCGCCATTGTCGCGCCTTTACGCATGACGACGAAATCCGACATGCAGGCGTACCACGTGGACGACCCATAGCAATCACCCAACTGCGCGGTGATCCAGGGCGTTTCGCGCATGCGCCGGTATTCGAAGCGATCCTGCCCCATGATCACCCGTCCCTGCGCGCCCATGCGGTCGGGCATGCGCGATCCAGACGATTCTCCAAGCCACACCACCGGAATGCCCCGGGACGTTGCGGTGTCCTTGACGTGTTTCATTTTCTTTAGGTTTATCAGGGAGCTCGACGCGCCCATGACGGAAAAATCGTTGGAAACGCACCCCGCCATGCGGCCGTCGATCTTGCCGAATCCGCCAATTTTGCCATCGGCGGGCGCTTTGTGCCGGACTTCGTGACGGACAGCGGTCGCCAAAAGCCCGGTTTCGACGAAGGTGTCCTTGTCGAACAGGTAGTCGAGCCGTTCGCGCGCGTTGAGAAGCCCCGCGTTCTTCATCCGCTGCAGAATTTCCGGCTTCCCCATTTTCAGGGCGAATTCGCGGCGCTCACGCAGTTCTTCAAGGGACTCTTCAAAGGGCATTTGGTTGATCTTTCCAAGGCTGATGTTTGGGCGCGCCCAAAGTAGCGATTTCAAGACCAGATAATCAAGGCGTCAATAGACGCGCCCCGCTTTAGGCGACGTTTTTGCTACGTGATTGACGCTTGCGTTCGTGCGGGTCGAGGTATCGTTTGCGAATCCGGACAGACTTCGGGGTGACCTCGACCAGTTCATCGTCGGAGATGTAGGCGATCGCCTTGTCCAGATTCATGCGCACCGGCGTGGTCAGCCGCACCGCTTCATCGGTTCCCGACGCGCGCACATTGGTCAATTGCTTGGCCTTGAGCGGATTGACCTCGATATCATTCGGCTTGGCGTGTTCGCCGATCACCATGCCGCCGTATACGGGCTCGCCCGCGCCGATGAAGATGATGCCGCGATCTTCTAGATTCCACAGCGCGTAGGCGACCGAGGCGCCTTTTTCCAGGCTGATGATGACGCCGTTGCGCCGGCCCGCGATAACGCCTTTGTACGGCGCGTACCCATGAAACAAACGGTTCATCACGCCGGTGCCGCGCGTATCGGTCATGAATTCGCCGTGATAGCCGATCAGACTGCGCGATGGCGCATGAAACACCATACGTTGCTTGCCGCCACCCGATTGGCGCATGTCGATAAGGTCGCCCTTGCGCGCGCCCAGTTTTTCGACGACGACGCCGGAAAATTC
>JABJJH010000170.1 GCA_018660965.1 Rhodospirillaceae bacterium
CGTAAATGACATGCTGTATCAGTCGCCGCCGGGCAGAAATACCCCGGCAACTCGCGCCTTTATTGCCCCTGCCTTGGGCGTATAATATCCACACACGCAATTTTCGGGAACAGTTTTATTTCATTTTATTTGAAATGGTGAAAAATTCTTCAAATATTCGCCAAAAATTAACCGTGACGGTGGAGTCCATCGGCGCCCAGGGCGATGGCGTCGTGACCGGTCCAGACGGTCGGTTTTACATCCCGTTCGCGGCGCCAGGGGACCGGTTGTCGATAACGCCGGGACGGAAGCGGGGCGACGGCGCCGAAGCAGCCATCGACGCCGTGATCGAGCCTTCCCAGGATCGCATAACGCCGGCATGCCGTCATTTCGAAACCTGCGGCGGCTGCGCCTTGCAACATATTGCGGCGTCGCGCATCGCGGCGGAGAAACAAACGATGTTGACGCAGGCGCTCGCCCGGCGCGGCCTTAAAGACGCCCCCGTGGCGGACACCGTGACGATCCCGCCGGGCGCCCGCCGCCGCGTTCGCTTCGCGCTCCACAACGGCCAGGCGCCGGCTTTCGGGTTCCGGCGCCGAAACAGCCGGTTCGTCATGAACATGACCGAATGCCCGGTGGCGCGACCGTCCATCGTCGCCTTGGCGCCGCCGCTTCGCGCTCTGATCGCAAATATTCCCGCCCTCGGCGCAAGCGCTGAAATATCGGTGACCGACTGCGACTCCGGCCTCGATGTTCTGTTGGCGCCCGCGAAACCATCGGAACCGTCCTACGACGAACGGCAGGCCCTGGCTGATTTCGCGACGCGCCATGACCTTGCGCGCCTGTCATGGGACGATGGCGGCGGGCCGGAACCCATCGCCGCGCGCCGCGCCGCCACCGCACGGTTTGGCGATGCGACGGTAGCGCTACCCGCCGGGGCGTTTCTACAACCCACCGCCGAAGGCGAAGCCGCCATCGCGCGGCTGGTCGTGGCGGGGGTGGAAGCGGCGGCGGATCAAGCCAAAGCGCGCGCGGATTTATTTTCCGGGTGCGGCGCGCTCAGCTTTCCCTTGTCGTCCGGCGGACCGGTGCACGCGTTCGAAGGCGACGCCGGTATGGTCGACGCCATCCGGCGCGCCACACGGCAAGACGGATCGCGATCCGTGACGGCGAATTGCCGCGACCTTGCGCGCGACCCGCTTACCGTCGCGGAACTCAATCGTTTCGACGCCGTCGTCTTTGACCCGCCGCGCGCCGGCGCCGCCGCGCAGTCACGGGAACTCGCGATCTCCGCCGTGCCCACGATTATCGCCGTCTCGTGCAACCCCGCGACCTTGGCCCGCGATCTCCGGACCCTCATCGAGGGCGGCTATCGCATCGAATCGGTGACGCCAATCGACCAATTCGCCTGGTCCCCGCATGTCGAGGCGGTCGCCGTTCTACGACGCCCATAGGTCCGCGACATCCATGGAAACCGCGACCCTGTGACGGTGGTCACTGCGGCGATGGCCAGGCCATGTCGTTATACCGATCATGGTAAACACCATCGACTACACGAATTATCAGGACAACCAGTGCCAATGGGCGCGCGCCTTGACCGCCTTGGCGCGGCGCATGGAAAAAGACAAAGCGCGTGATTTGGCCGAAATAGCCGCACAGGCCCTGAAGCGCGCAGTCGCGCTGCACCGCAACGCCGAGCGTAGTCTCCCTTTTCCGAAGCCTTTACCAAAACGCTAATCCGGCGCGCTGCCCGGCAGGAACCGCCGCGCCGCCGCCGGGGCGCTGGGGTCGATGTCCGCCCAGGCGGCGAATTCAAGAAGCGTGGCTTCATCCGACAAAATATAATCCAGGACACCGCCCAGAAACGCAGGGTCCTGGGCGCTTTCGCGAATTTTCTCCGGCCCGGCGCCGCTTTGGGCTAGAAACTTCCCCAATTGGTCCATATCCTTCGCGATGAACGTCAAACATTGAATCGCTATTTCAACCGCGTCTTCGCGCATATCGCCGCCTTCCACGCTTTATCAAATCTTCGAAACGTATCCGCAGCGTTATCGAATTTCACGCCACCGGACAAGCATGAACCCTGAAAACATCCGCCTCAGCATCCTGGATCAATCGCCCATCCGGCAAGGCGGCTCGCCCGCCGACGCGCTTTCGGAAACGATTCGCCTCGCGCAATACGCCGAACAGCTCGGCTACCATCGCTATTGGCTGGCCGAACATCACGGCACGCCGAGTCTTGCGGGCGCGTCGCCGGAAATCATGGTGACTCGTGTGGCGGCGGCCACGTCCTCGATCCGCGTCGGGTCCGGGGGCGTCATGCTGAGTCACTACAGCCCCTATAAAGTCGCTGAAAACTTCCAATTGCTGGAAACAATGTTTCCCGGCCGCATCGACCTGGGCATCGGTCGGGCGCCGGGCAGCGACCAGCGAACCAATCAGGCGCTGGCCTACGGGTCGCAAATCGGCATCGAATATTTCCCCAACAAAATCGCCGACCTGTCGTCCTTCCAGCACGACACCCTGGCGCCCGATCACAGTTTCGCCGGCGTCAAGGCGACGCCAACAACGACGGGGCATCCGCCGATATGGCTGCTGGGGTCGAGCGATTACAGCGCCGCCTACGCGGCCCATTTCGGCATCGCGTTCTCCTTCGCGCATTTCATAACCGCCCATGGCGGCGACATGATCATGAAAG
>JABJJH010000261.1 GCA_018660965.1 Rhodospirillaceae bacterium
AAGCGTCTGCTTGTCGTGGACGACCAGCCTGACATGAGCGAGCTGGTGCGCCATGTCGCGGAAAGCCTCGACTATGAGGTTTGGATGGCGGTCGATGGTAAGGAATTCATGCGGGTCTTCGACAGCTTCGACCCGACAGTGGTTGTGATCGATATCCTCATGCCGGAAATCGATGGCATTGAACTCGTTAAGTGGCTGAAGGGTCGGGACTATGGCGCCAAGGTGTTCGTGGCGACGGCGTTCGATCCGAAATACGCGAAACTGGCGGAATCGCTTGGCGAAGCCGATGGTCTCGATATTTCATATATTAACAAGCCGTTTCAGGTCGCTGATTTGCGCACCGCGCTATCCTGAAAGCGCCTCAACAGGCGTTATCAGGGCGAGAGCAGCCGCATAAACTCGCTCAGCGACTCCGCTTTATCCAGCCCCATGACGCAGTCATATAGCTGACCGGCGCCGGTCCGCCCGATGCGTGTTCCCGCCAGACGGTGAAACTTCTCGACGACTTCCTGGCGCGTCAGCGGGTCCGCATCGCTGCCCTTGGCGTGTTTGCGTTCGGTTGTCAGGGTTTTTCCGTCTTTGGTCGCGACGCGAATGCGGACGTGATGGCGTCCTTGTCCGCCCAGCGCGTCCAGATCGTCCGACGCCGACACGAAAACCCGTTTCGTCAACGCGACGACGCCGGGGTCATGGGTTTTGGCGTCGGTATATTGTTCGACGAAGGCCTCGCCTTCGCTCAGCGTGATCGCCGCGGCGTAGGGCAGATTCATCTGCGCGCTCGTCAGGCTGCCGGGCACATAGGGAAAGCCGACATGCAGAAACGTGGCGGTAGTCGCATCGACGTCGATCCGCTCCACATCGTCGGCGGTTAAATTGTGATCGCGGCGCAGGGTCTTCATCGCATCGATGGTCGTGTGTGTGCTGCCGCACGCGGAATAGTATTTGAAGCCTGTCTTCGCCGTCTCGAAGTTCTCGCCAAGCCCGTCGGTCAGCAGCGCCAGATCCGCGTCCGCGTCGCCGAAGGTTTTGCAAAACCCGCCATAGTCATTTTCAAAAACCGTATCGATGCCCGTCAGCCCCCGAGCGGCCAGTTCAGCCGCCATCACGCCCGACTGGGCGGCGCGGCCGGCATGGACCCGTTTCACCATGGATTCAAACTGGGCGGACATAAGCCCGGCGCCTTGCGTGGCGCCGATGCTCAAGGCGTGCAGCATCGCTTCCGGCGATAGCCCTATCATATTGCCCGCCGCCCCCGCCGCCGCGATGGGCCCCAGCGTGCCGGTCGGATGGAAGCCACCGGCGAGCTGGGTCGTGCCGACGCAATTGCCGGCGCGAATGCCCGCTTCGGCCCCGGCGATGTACGCCGTCACCACATCAGCGCCACTTACACCTTCTTTGACTTGCGGTCCTCCTTTTGCTTGCGCCCCTCCTTTTGCTTGCGCCATCGCGATGGCTGCGGGCAGGGCCACGCTGGTCGGATGCAGGATGGACACCTTGTGCAAATCATCCAGCTCGAAACTGTGAATGAGCGTGCCATTGACCAGGGCTGCGCTGGCGGCGGGGACGCGGCCCTTCATGCCCCACAGGGTGGCGTCGGCGCGCCCGCCAACGTCGCGGACATAGATGCCCATGATCTCGCCGCAGTCCAGACCGGCTCCGAACAAGGCGCAGCCGAGGCCGTCGAGAATACAAAGTTTGGCGTGCTCCACGACGTCTTCGGGCAGATCGGCGAAGGTCAGGGATGCGCAAAAGTCCGCCAAGGTCTGCGAGGGTGTTTTCATGGGGAGCGTTTCCTTTTGGGAATTTAGGCCGTGAGGGGTTCAACGCGCTGTATAGCCGCCATCGACGACGACTTCCGAGCCGGTCATGAACGCCGAATCGTTGGAGGCCAGAAACAGGATCGCCTTGGCGATGTCGATGGGTTTGCCGAAGCGGCCCAACAGATTGCGGGTCTCCATGTACGCCTTGATCTCGTCCGGGCTCATGTTGCTGGTGGCGAGAATGTCGTCCTGCATTGGCGATTCTGTGGCGCCGGGATGCACCGAGTTGCACCGAATGTTGTAGCCCCGGGCGCGCACTTCGATGGCCGTCGATTTGGTGAACAGCCGCACGCCGCCCTTGGTCATGCTGTAGACCGCCGATGTCGCCGACCCGACCAGACCTGCGGTCGAGGACAGATTGACGATGGAGGCGCTGTCGGCGGTCGCGGGTCGGTTTCTCATCGCGCGAATTGCATGTTTGGTGCCCAGGAACACGCCCTTCAGATTAACCGCGCACAACTGGTCAAAGTCATCGACCGTGGTTTCCTCGATCACCCCGCGCCCCCAAACTCCGGCGTTGTTGACCATGATGTCAAGCCCGCCGAAGCGCTGCACGGTCTCCGCCATGACCCGCTCCCAGTCGCTTTCAAGGGTTACGTCATGGGGTAGAAAGACGGCGGTTCCGCCCGACCCGTTAATCTCCTCGGCCAGCGCCTGACCATCCGCTTCAAGCCGGTCGGTGATAACGACCGACGCCCCCGCTTCGGCCAGTAACGCCGCGGTCGCCCCGCCAATCCCCCGCGCGCCGCCGGACACAACCGCCACCTTGCCATCCACTCGATTCATAACATCCCCCTGTGTTGTCGCCGCGCCACTGTAGCGGGCGCGGTCCGCATTGTGGAGTCGCGAGGGGCCGCTTAACCCGCGCGGACGACCGCTAACGGCTTCGGAAACGACAACGGCGCCAGAAGCCATATGGAAAACGGAAAATGGGTCAGTTTGAAATCGTGGCGAAACAACATTTTCGGTTGTTGTTGACCCTACCCGGAAGTGGCGGGAATGGGTTTCTTCATTGTAGATATAGACCATAGCGCGGATAGGGGCATTGCGGGTTTTCCAGTAATCGTGAAGCGATAGCGTGCGCAATTGTCTGGCTTCTTGCCCTTCAACTCTACGGCTACTCGTAAAAGCCTCGCGTGCTCACCAATGCGGAATCGTTGCGACCATCGGGCACATTGATTGGGCGAAGAAGTTTCTCCTAACCTAACGTTTGCGCCGCTCTTGCAAACAGGGAGGGATGAATGGCGGAGACTGGAGACACCGCTCACAGTTCGGCGAACGCATCGGTCGAGAATTTAACCGTCTTGCCGATAACGACAGTCGACATCCTGGAAATTTTGGCGGCTGGCCTGCGCGATTTTCGGGCCGCTCCTCTTTATGGCCTCACCGTCGGCGGCATTTACATGATGGGTGGATGGATTCTCATCCTCCTGCTGGTGCTTTTCGATCTACCCTATCTTGTCTATCCGTTGGCGGCTGGCTTTGCATTCATTGCACCCTTCATTTCTGCCGCGTTTTATGCCATTAGCCGCAATCTCGAGAAAAACGAACCGCTGTCTTGGAAGGGTATCGCTACCTCGGTTGCCGAGTCGGCGAGGCGCGATATCCGCTGGATGGCGCTGGTCACAGGCTTTTCTCTATTCATCTGGATGGACATCGCCGCGCTTCTATTCTTTGGCTTCCTCGGTTTGAACACGCTTAGCGCTCACGAACTGTTGCGCGAAATTTTCACGACACCGATGGGCCTGATGTTTCTTGTGATCGGCAATAGCGTGGGCGCCGTTATTGCGCTGGCCGTCTTCTCTTTCTCGGCAATATCTTTCCCAATGCTCTTCGATCGCGATATTGACTTCGTCACCGCAATGATCACCAGCGTTAAGCTGGTTCTGACAAACCGAATACCGATGGTGCTATGGTGTGCAATTATCGCTGGTTTGGTGGCTCTTTCTTTGCTATCCGGTCTCGTCGGGCTACTTGTCGTTCTGCCCGTGCTGGG
>JABJJH010000297.1 GCA_018660965.1 Rhodospirillaceae bacterium
CCAAGCTGTCGAGACCAGAAATCGCGCTCAGTTCCTGGGTCAGGTGCCCAAACAACAGCGAAAGTCGTACAGGCGGCTTGCTCGGGGCACAAAACATCGACAACATGCAAGAAAGGGCATTCTACTTGGGGAATGTCGGATGAAGACACTCGACGCCAAGATTATCGGCACCGGACGCGAGGTCGTGGGGTTACGAAAAGATGGAACGACCTTCCCCATGGATCTGTCGGTCAGCGTCACGGAACTGCAGGACGGACTGCTGTTTACCGGCATTGTTCGCGATATCTCGGAACGCAAGGCGGCGGATAAAGAGCTGAGAAATACGCTTGAAACCTTGCAGAAAACCCAAAACGAATTGGTGCAGGTGGAAAAGATGGCGTCTCTGGGTGGCCTTGTCGCCGGTGTGGCGCATGAAATCAACACGCCTGTGGGCATTGGCGTGACGGCGGCGTCGTATCTGAAAGACAGGTCCAGGGAATTCGACCAAAGTTTCAAGGACGGGGCGATCACGAAGTCGCAACTGGCGAAATTCATCGAAACCGCCGAACAATCGACGACGATGATTTTGACGAACTTGACGCGCGCGGCGGATTTGATCCGAAGTTTCAAGCAGGTCGCCGTGGATCAGACGAGCAGCGAGCCCAGACAATTTAACGTTGGACCGTATCTGGAAGAGGTTTTGGTGAGCCTGCGCCCTCAACTCAAGCAAACCCAACACGACGTTATTGTCGAGTGCGATCCGGAAATCGAGTTGAACAACGACCCCGGTTCCCTGGCGCAGGTGGTGACGAATTTGGTGATGAATTCCCTGATCCATGGGTTCGAGGGGGTCGAAAAGGGCGACATCCACATGAAAGTTGTCGAGGATGGCGATGCGCTTGTTTTCGAATACAGCGATAGCGGTCGCGGCATGGATGAAGAGACGTGCAAGAAAATATTCGATCCCTTCTTCACCACCCGCCGGGGCGCGGGCGGCAGCGGGTTGGGGATGAACATCGTGTTCAATTTGGTGACGCAGACGCTAAGGGGAACAATTAGCTGCGAAAGCGCCGTCGGCGAGGGGACCAAGTTCACGATGACGTTCCCACGGGACATCGCGCAGGCAGCGTAAGCAGGCCGCCAGTTCGCTGAAATGGACAAAGCGCCGAGCCGCCGCCTAATATCGTAACGGGATGTACGAAACAGCGGGGCGGGCGATGACGTATCATGTATATGTGACGGTAATGGGGGAAGGGCGCATCGCGCGGTTTTCCATGGACGAAGACACCGGCGCCTTGACGCCGGGCGTTGATGTCGCGCTGTCGGGGCGCCCGGCGCCGATTGCGTTGTCGCCGGACCGCCGCGTCATGCATGTCGCGCGCCGCGAAGCCAACAAAATCACCAGTTACGCCATTGAGTCTGGTAGCGGAAATTTGACCGAATTGGGGACGATCCCCATCGATTCCGATCCCTGCTATATGGCGACCGACCGCACGGGCCGCTATCTGCTGTCGGCCTATTATTTGGCGGAAACGGCCGCCGTCCATGGCGTCGATGATAACGGGGCTGCGATTTACCCGCCCATCGAATGGCTGCACACCGGACGGGGCGCGCATTGTTTTCAAACCGACCGCTCGAACAAATTCGCCTTCGTGCCGCATATCGACGGCAACGGCGCGCCAAACGCGATATTTCAGTTCCGTTTCGATGACGCGACGGGCCGGTTGATCCCGAACGACCCGCCGCGCATGCTGCAGAAAGTCGCTACCGGACCACGGCATTTCTGTTTTCATCCCACGATGGACATCGTGTACGTGTCTAATGAACAGGGGTGTGGGGTGAGTGTTTACGCCTTCGACGCCACAGCTGGAACATTAGGTCATCGGCAAACGATTTCGACTCTACCCGAAGAGTGGTTGGGCGTAAGCAAGTGTTCGCAAATTCAGATTACGCCGTGTGGCCGATATGTGTATGCGCCCAACAGGGGCCATAACAGCATCGCCGAATTCGCGGTGAATGACGCGGATGGCCTGTTATCGGCGATTGGCCATGTGGAGGCGGAAACGGCGCCGCGCGCGTTCGCCATCGACCCGGCGGGGAAATTCCTGTTGTCCGCCGGTCTGGAATCCGGGCGCCTGGCCACCTACCGAATCGACGGTGGGTCAGGGCGGCTGGAACGCATCGCCACCCGCGACCTCGGCGAATCGCCGATGTGGGTGACGATAATTCCAGCCACATAGGCTTGGAGAACAACCTGAAATAGAAAGACCGCGTCGCGATCAACAAATGCCCGTCCTTTGTTTCCGGCGAACAACGGTCCGCATAAAATTAACCAGGAATTCCGGCCATTAAATTTGTGTGGAATAGTCCGGACTTTCCATTGTATTGTGCGGGCAGTTTGGCGCACGGGGGACTTAAGAAACCCGGTGCGTTGTGGTGAACTTACAGGGAGGAGTTCCTTAATGTTTGAGAGAGTTACGCGAAGAGGCGTTACCGGCATGCTTGCCGCTGGCGCCGTGGCGGTTGGCATTGCGACGGTTCCGTTGCAACAAGCCATGGCCGCAGCCGATTTTACCGACAAAAGAATCCGCATTATTGTTCCGTTTAACGAAGGCGGCGGCACGGACAGTCTGACCCGTGCGTTGGTCCCCTTCATGGAGAGGTATCTTCCGGGCAAGCCGAAGATCCTCGTGGTCAACAAGCCGGGCGCCGGTGGTATCGTGGGCGCCAACTTCTTTGAATCGCGTGCGAAAAAAGACGGCACCTGGGTGATGGCGCTGTCCACGTCGACGGTCATGAATTACCTGCTGGGCGACCCGCGGGTAAAATTCGACGTCAAGGGATGGGAACCGATCATCCTGTTGCCGCGCGGCAACATGGTCTACGCCCGCGCCGAACTTGGACTCAAGGGCTTAAGCCCGAAAGCTATCGTCGCGAAGCTGCGGTCGCATCCCCAAGACAAATTGGTCTTTGGCGGTAAAACGCCGACGTCTTCCGCCATCAACAAGCGGATGGCGTTGTCCTTGCTCGGCGTCGAAGTTAAGGACGTCTGGGGCATGAAGGGTAATGGGCCGATGGCTCAGGCTTTCGAACGTGGCGAGTTCACGCTCAATTTCGATAATTCCCTGTCGTATCTCAACAACCGTAAAGGTTTCCGGAAAGCGGGTATCGCCACGGAGCTGTATACACACGGTGCGCCGGACGCAAAGGGCAATTGGACGGACGCAAACGGAAAGTATAACCGTGATCCAACCTGGCCAAACGTGCCGACCTTCTATGAATTGTATGAAGAAGGCGCTGGCGGCAAGTTCGACAACCCGGCAGCCAAGGCGACCCTCGCCTTGATCCGCGTCGGCACTGCGGCCAATAAATCATTCCACCTTCCCAAGGGCGCGGATAAGGATGCGTTGGCGGCGTGGCGGAATGCGCTTCGGAAAACCATGGACGATCCGGATTTCGCGAAAAAGAAAGCGAAAGTTCTCGGCAAGTTCAACGTGACGATCGGTGAAGATGCGCGCAAGGCGCTTCACGCCGCGATCAACCTGTCCGCTGACGAACGGGCTTACATCAAGAAATACATTAAAGGCCACTATAACCTCGATCTGAAAATCTGATCGAGAGCGCATATAAACAGCGCAAGCGGCGCTCGGCGAGAAATCGCCGGGCGCCGTTTTTTTATGGGCGCTGGCGCCAACTTCAGGGTGTGTGAGCTAGAGAAAGCCTGAACCCGTCCAATCGAACTGACAGGGCTTTATCGTTGTCTGTCGTCATCGTTTGGACTGGCGCCGCCCTGGGTATGGACTGACGTCGCCCTGGCGTCATGAGAGTCCACTATTAATGGGGCGCAACGTGTAGCGCGCTGGGTTCACAAGAAAAGGGCGCAGCACGCCCCATCGGCTTCACAATAAAAAGGGGCCGCGCAATGCACGGCCCCTTTATCGAGATTTGACTTAGTGCCGGTCTACTGCGGGCCGCCAAGATAGAATGGCATCTCGTAGCCAAAAACCGCTTCCGTGAAGATTTGCAGCAATCCCGGCGGATACTCCAATGTCAGGAAGTAGGAGAGCGCGCCCAGGAACACCGCCGCCGACAGACCCAACAGTCCGTTACGAAGGTGATTGGTTTCGACCTTCTTCGTTATGAAGTGGTAGATGAAGATGGCTGCGGCGATCGGAAACCCGACAAGGCCAATAAAGCCAAGCATCCCGGCGATCCATCCCAGATAGTAAAATTCAGAATGGGTCGTTTCGCCATGGAGTTCCTTGTCGATGAGCACCGCACAGGGCTTTTTCGCCCGGATTTGCTGAATGAGCACCGGCAGGACAAAGGCGAATCCGAGGGCGCCGATGACGAACGGGAATATGCGTCCCAATGTCTCGTAGCGAAACCCGTCCGAGAAGGCCAGGGCGACGATGGAGAGCATGAAGAGCGTGAAGCCGATCTGTGGCCATTTGCGTCGGGTAGAGGCCTCGCTATCCTCGATATAGACCTTTCCGGCGTTCGGATTATAGCGCAGCGCCCCATAAATCGAGAGTGCGGTCAGAACGACCAGGACAATCACGATGGGCCGTTCAAAGAAACTAAGGCCGTAGACCTGTATCGATTGATACAGCGACGTTTCAATCCGGTCAGACAGGAAGAAACCGATCAACAGCGCCGGGCGCGACCAGCCATACCGTTTCATGAACGTGCCAAGCGTGCCGAAAAGGAACAGCGCAATCAGGTCGTTCCAGTCCCGCGTCGCCTGGAAGGCGGCGAAGAAAATCAACACCAGCATGAAGGGCGCCAGAAATCCGTAGCGGATCGTCGTCAGCTTCGCGATATGCTGCGACAGGAACAGGCACGCGCCGGCGCCGAAGACATTGGCGAGTGCGAGCGACCAGATCATGGTGAAGGTGAGGTCGAGATTTTCGGTAATCATCTCGCTGCCCGGCTCGATGCCGATCAGGATGAAACCGCTCAATAAAATCGCATAACTGCCCGACCCGGGAATGCCAAACAGGATGGTGGGGATCATTGCCCCGCCTTCCTTGGCGTTGTTCGCCGATTCCGGGGCCAGCACGCCACGAATATCACCGGTGCCGAATTTAGACTTGTCCTTGGAGGTCTGGATGACGTGGCCATAGGCGATCCAGTCGACCACCGAGCCGCCAAGGCCCGGCAGCGCGCCGACGATGCAGCCGATGGCGGAGCACCGCATAACGATCCACCAGTTCGCTATCGCATCCTTGAATCCCCGCAGCCAGCCGCTGCCAAGATTGCCATCTTTGGAAATGGTTTCGTGACGGCGCACGAGATCGACGATTTCCGGCATCGCGAACATGCCAAGGCCGATAATCACGATCTTGATGCCGTCACTGAGATAGGCCGATTCATAGACTCCGGGAATCCCCGCTAGCCGAAAGGCGCCATGGGGCTCGTACCCGATCATGCCGACGATCAAACCGATGACGCAGGTGGCGAGGCCTTTAAAGGCGTGGTTGCCGGTGAGCATGCCGATCATGCTCAGCGCCAGCATGATCAACATCATTTGTTCGCCGAACCCCATCGCCAGGATGATGGGGCGGGCGGCGAAAATGGCGCCGGTCAACACGAACGCGCCGAACAGGCCGCCAAACAGCGATGCGGTAAAGGCGGCCCCAAGCGCACGGGCGCCTTCGCCCTTCTTGGCCAGGGGAAATCCGTCAACGACCGTGGCCTGTGAGGCGGATGTGCCCGGTATGCCCATAAGCACCGAGGGGAAGGTGTCCGAGGTGGTCGTGGGCGCCAGCAGACCGATCATCATGGCGAGCGCCTGGGAGGGGTCCATGTCGTAGACGAAGGGCAGTAATAGCGAGAGGCCTGCGACGCCGCCGAGGCCCGGCAATACGCCGATAAGCAAGCCTAGCGTGGTCCCGAGCAGCAAAAACGCAAGGTGGGTCGGTTGGAATAGCTGCGTAAATGCGCTAATGAAAACTTCAAATTCCATTGTGGCTCCCGGGAATCAAGTGTCGCAGTTGTTAATGCGTCGCCATTTGTCGGCACGGCATGAAATGTATTCGATGGGATATAGAGATTTTCACCATATGGCAATTATCACCTGACTTTTGGGTTAATTTAGTCGTGTCAGGATGGCCCGGATGAAGATGGCCGCTGGATCAGCTTCCAGATGCTCGGCATTTCGCCGACGGGAACCTCGATCAAGGCCGGGCCTGGCGCGGCGAAGGCTTCGCGCAAGGCGGCGCGCAGCGCGTCGGGCGTTTCCGCGCGTATGCCGGTCATCCCGAACGAGTGCGCCAGCGCGACGAAATCCGGGTTGTGCAGATCGACGGCGATGTAGCGTTCGCCGTAGCTTTCCTTCTGGAATCGTTTGACGTTGCCGAACGCCTTGTCGGCGAACACGATGGTCACGACGTCGATGTGGTGCGCCACGGCGGTCGAAAGTTCCTGAACGTTGAACATGAAGCCGCCATCGCCGGAAATGCACACGACCTTGCGGTCCGGATGCGCCACTTGCGCGCCCAGGGCGGTGGGAAACGCGTATCCCAGGGTCGCTTGATAGCCGGGCGTTATCAAAGTGCGGGGGTGGTGAACCGGCATCCAGTTTTGCAGGAATGTCGCCATTTGCGTGACGTCGGTGACCACAAAGCCGTCATCGGGCACCTCTTCACGGATAACCTTGGCGAACCCGTATTGCGGTTCCAGCGTCTCCAGTTTCACCTGAGCGTCCGCCTTTACCGCACGCAGCTCCGCTTCGCGGGACGGGCGGGCGCGGTTATACGGCTCGATGCGCGCGACCAGCGCGGCCAGCCCGTTGCGCGCGCTGGAAACGATGGTGATGTCGGCGGCGCGCGGTTTGGTCGCCTGCACACCGTCGATGTCGATACGGACCGTCTTGACGTCGTCGGCGCGACCCCAGGCCAGGGCGGGTGTGGTGAAGCGGGTGCCGACAATCAAGGCGGCGTCGACGGTCGGCCAGATTTCCTGCCCGGCGATCATGCCTTGCGCGTGGTAGTCGGAATCGCCAATGGCGCCGCGCCCGGTGCGACTCATGATAACCGGGGCTTCCAGTAATTCGGATAGTCGCCGCAATTCCGTTTCCGCGCCGAAAACGCCGCTGCCCACGAAGATCGCCGGTTTTCCCGCCTGTCCCAGAAGGGCCGCAGCTTGATCAAGCGCGTCGTCGCCGGGTTGCGCGGACCCGTCGTAGTCTTCCGGATCCAGCAATTCAACGTCTTCCGCGCGACCCATGATGTCGGGAGCCATTTCGAACACCACCGGTTGATGCCGGGTTTCCAACATTTGCCGGAACGCGTCGCGCATCACACCGGGCGCCTCGGTCGCCGACTCGGCCCGTCCGACCCATTTGGCGACACCGCTCATCGCGGCGGATTGATCGCGAATTTCATGCGTCATGCCCACGCCGCCGCCGATCTGGCCGGACGGCAATTGTCCCCCGATGCACAGCACGGGCGCGTTCGACGCCGCCGCCGTAGCCAGGGCCGCGCCGGTGTTCAGCAAGCCCGGACCCGGCCCGACAATGCACGCGCCGACCTTGCCGCTGGACTGGGCGTATCCCAGCGCCATGTAGGCGGCGCCTTGTTCATGACGGGTGTGGATTGTGCGGATGGTGTTGCGGGCTTCATACAAGGCGTCGAAGGTGTTATCGAGTTGAACGCCGGGCAGTCCGAAAATCGTATCGATCCCGTGGCCGGTTAGTGTCCGGACAATCGCTTGCCCGCCTGTCATCTTCGCCATTATCGGGCGCTCCTGTCGTTGGTTTATGAATTTCGCTGCTAGGGTCTGTGGACAATTATGGCGCCGTCGTGGCGGGATCGGGTTTTTCCACCGGGCAGGAGCTGATGGCGCTGCGGGGGCGTCCCCCCGCAAGCCAGTCGCGACGCATCCGGTGGAAAAAGACGACCCGTCCTGCGGGATTGAGCGTAAATGTCGCGATCTCGCGTCGTTCGTTCTGAAATATGCCCGGCATGTTCTGCGTCCTCACTCCTAATCTCGCGACATTTCCGTTCAACCACGGCGACACCATAATTGTCCGCAGACCCTAGTCCAGCGCGCAGGTTCGGAGCCCGGCGAAAACATCATTGCGGGCGGGACCAAAATAATTGCGATAATTCGCGTTGATCATCCGGCTTCGCGTCGTCCAGGCGCCGCCGCGCAGTACTTTTGTGTCGTTGAAGAGCGGCGCTGAGTATTCCTTGTAATCATCGGGCGCGAAACCGTCGAAGGGCCGGAACGTATCACTGGTCCATTCCCACACATTGCCCATCAACTGGCGGCAGCCCCAGGCGTTGTCGCCCTTGGCGCAGGCGGCGGCGTCGATACATCCCAACGCGAATCCGTCCAGATTGGCGTGTTCGGGCGTCGGGTCCGCGTCGCCCCAGGGATAGGCGTGTTTGTCCAGGCCACCCGCCGCATTCGGGCGCATCGTGGCGGCGAATTCCCATTCCGCTTCGCTGGGCAGGCGCCGACCGGCCCAGGCGCAATAGGCGTTGGCTTCATGCCATGTGACGTGAATAACCGGGGCGTCGGGCGCAAGAGGTCGCCATTCGTCGAAATGCCGGGATTCCCACCCCGCGCCACCATTCCCGCGCCAGTAAACCGGGTGGGCGGCGTTGGTGTCGGTGCGCCATCGCCATCCTTCGGGACCCCACAAATCCGCGCGGTCATAACCGTCATCGGCGATGAAATCGGCGAACGCCTTGTTGGTGACCGGCGCGCGCGCCATGCGAAACGGCGCGACCGAAACGTCATGCGCCCATTTTTCGTTGTCGAACAGAAAAGGACTGTCGGGCGGCGATCCCATGGGAAACGTCCCGCCGGGAATATCGGCGTCCCCAATCATGCCGCCAATCCCTTGGTTGGTGGGGGCGATTGGCCCGCCATCGGGCGAAAACCGCGGGGCCGGATAGCCATGGGTTTGCCGCGCCCAGGTGTACGCTTCGCAGTGCATGTCTTCATGGAAGGTTGTGAACTGGTACAGATAGCTTTCGCGCTCACTCGCAAGCCCGGTTCCCAGATGATCAATCAACGTATCAAGTACGCGGGCCATGTAGTCGCGCATTTCATCCAGCGGATAGACTGGCAAATCCCACCGCGTTTCGTGCGCGATGGCGATGGAATCGTACAGATCGTCGCCGCGCTCCAAGAGTGGCGCATGGCCCAAATGACGGCGCAGGATAAAGTTTTCATAAAACCAGGCTGCGTGTCCGATTTCCCATATCATCGGGTTCACGGTCGGCAGCTTGGGGCCGATCAGCTGTTCTTGCGTCAACCCATCGATGAGTTCTAACGTGCGCTGCCGCGCGCTTTGCATCATCGATATCAGTTTGGTTGTCTTAACGGGTGCGGTCATCTTTCACTCATGGATAGTTTCATGAAGATTAGCCTTGTTACGCCCGCTGGAAAACAGTCCCGGTCCGGAAACCGCGCAACCGCGTCGCGCTGGGCGCGTATTTTTCGCGATCTGGGGTATAAAGTTCGCATTTCGGTCGAGGATGACGGCGCCGATGCGGATATGATGGTGGCGGTGCATGCGTGGCGCAGCGCCGAATCGATAGACCGATTCGCCTCCGCCCATCCCGACCGACCATTGGTCGTCACCCTTTCCGGCACGGATATCTACCGCTTTCAGGACAGCCATCCGGAACCGACGCACGCATCGATGGAAAAAGCGACGGCGTTGGTGTGCCTGCACGATCTGGTGCATCGGGCGATTCCCAAACAATTTCACCGCAAACTGCATGTCATCCATCAATCGGCGCCGCCATTGCCGCGACCGCGCGCACCGTCGAAACGAAATTTCGATGTCTGCGTGGTGGGCCATTTGCGTGAGGAAAAGGATTCCCTGCGCGCGGCGTTGGCGGCGCGGCTGGCGCCGCCGGAATCGCGTCTGCGGGTGATCCATCTGGGCAAGGCGCATGACGAGGCGTGGGCGCGGGAAGGGGCGGCGGAAGCAGCACGCAACCCGCGATATTTCTGGCGTGGCGAGACGCCGGGATGGATGGTGCGGCGGATGTTCTCCCAATGCCACGCGATGGTGATCAGTTCGCGCATGGAAGGCGGCGCAAATGTCGTTTCGGAATCGATCGCCGCCGGATTGCCGGTGATCGCGTCGTATATTGACGGCAATGTGGGGCTCCTGGGGGACGACTACGACGGATATTACCCGGTGGAGGATGAAGCGGCGCTGGCGAAGGTTCTGACCCGCGTGGAAACCGACCCGTCGTTCTTGAAGCGACTGGGCGAGCAATGCCGGGCGCGCGCGCCTTTGTTCGAACCGGCGCTTGAACGTTCGGCGTGGACGCGATTGTTGGCGACGCTCTAGTCGCGCCCTTATTGGTGCTCCATGGTGGTCTGCAATCGAAGGCGGGCGCGGATGCGCCGGGAAATGATATCGACGCAGATATTCAACATGGCGGTGACGAGAATCAGGAACACCGCCCGGTCGAACCGTAAATCGGCGAAGGCGCTGTCGATATAGAAGCCCAGCGTTGAAATGCCCAAAATTCCCAGGATTGCGGTTTCCCGCATGATCACTTCCCAACGATAAAACAACAGCGCCAGCATTTGCCGATAGACGCGCGGGAGGATTTCATAGGCGTAACGCCGAACGCCCCGGCAGGCGTCGACCCGCAACGTGATGGCTTCGGTGTAGCGACCGATCAAATGCCCGATGATGCCGCCATTATGAAGCGCCAAGGCGACAATCGCGGGTAACATAGACGGACCCCAAAGCTGCAACAGCACGTAGGCCAGAATATATTCGGGCGTTGATCGGACAACGACCAGAAAAGTGTGTCCCAACGTGCGGGCGGAACGCCCGAGCAGCAGCGGCGAGATGAGCGGGAAAAACATCAATGTCAGAAGTCCCGCGCCCACCAGGGCGATCATCGTCAATTGAATGGTGACGGCGGCGCCCGGCAGCGCTTGATCAAACAGCATTACATGCAGCCATTCACCCAGTCTCGCCACCGTCTCGCCGATATCGGCTGACGCCGTGCGCAAGGGGTGCGGCACGATGTCGTGGGTCAGGAAACGCCAGATATTTGCAGCTGAAAACGACAGGCCCCACGGCAGAATCGCCGCCGCGCCGACGAGGTATAGCGGCAACAGGGCGCGGCGCATCCATAGTCGCATGCTGGCGATGATGAGGTAGAACAGGATCAGCAGCGCGGAGACTTCCGAATACAGGCCCTGACTGAATGCCGATTCCAGATGAAACCCCAGGGTCGGCAGTCCCACGAATCCCAACACCGCGCTGGAGCGCAATCCGCATTCCAGCCGGTACATGGAATAGGTGGTGAAATGGGACCAGGCGTCGGGCAATCGCACAAATATAAACGCCGACACTCTTCCAGTCCCCGCCGGCATCGCCTGCAATGGCGCGGGGTCGGCTTCTTCCAGAATTTCCGCATAGACCTTGGCGATAATGCCGGCATAGGGTATGCCAATCGCCAAAATGCCGGTCAGGGGCGACAGGCCAAAGAGCTGCAGGAAGATCAACGCCCAGAACAATTCATGCACCGAGCGGACAAACGCGCACCCGGTTCGAACGATTCGGCTGAAGAATAGCAACGCCAGCAGGAATCCGAATAAATTACCGAAGGCGACGCCAAGCAGCGCAAAGGCCATGGTGTAGGCGAGGGCGCCGCCTAGATTATCGGTGGCGTAAAAATCCGGCGTCACCACGCCATGCAGCAGACGTCCAAGTTCCTGCCACGGGTGGACGGTCGAGACTTCCAGATCGGCGAATAATGCGCTGACCAGCGCGATGGCGACAAACGCCAGCGTCGTTCGGGACAACGGGGAAGAGGGGCGGCGGGTTTCCACGAATTCAGGCGTCGCAATCAGGCGAAGTACAGAGGATCCAGATCGCTTGGCGACATGCCGGCGGTCGGTTCGTCCAAAACGATGCGCCCGTCCTTGAGGCCGATCAGACGGTCGGCGAAGTCGAGCGCGAGCGCGCGGTCATGCATCGCCAGAATGCAGGTCTTTTTCCGTTCGCCCAGGATATCGAGGATCCGGCGCGCCTGATGTTCATCGACATTCGAAACGGGTTCATCGCCCAGGACAATGTCGCCGGTATGAAACAAGGCGCGGCCCACGGCGGTGCGTTGCTGTTGACCGCCCGACAGTTCGCCAACGGTCGTGAACAGTTTGTCGTCAAGGCGCAGGCCATCCACGACATCGCGCACTGCCGACACGTCGCGCGCCGACGGGCGCAGAAGGTTGCGTAAATTGCGCCAGAGCGAATGTTCGTGGAGCTGACCCATATAGACGTTGTGGAACACGGTCAGCGATTGCACCAATCCGAATTCTTGCGGAATCAGCGATGCGCGGTCCTGGCATTGCGCGTAAATCAGGCGCAGTAGTGTGGATTTACCAACGCCGCTTTCGCCGACCAGGGCGATGCGTTCCTGATCGGCGACGCGCAAGGTAACGCCGCTAAGCACTGTTTCGCCGCGATACCCTGCGACTTCGTTGGTGAGTTCAAATACGGACATTAAACTTATGGCGTTAATCGATGAGACCGATGGATTTCGCAACATCCTTGATGGGCTTGTAGTCCGAGTTCCCAGCCGGGATAAAGCGGCTTCGTGGGAAGGCCTTCAACAAGTCCGGATCCGACATCGATAACAGACTTTCCCGAACCTTGTCCATGAAGCCCGCGCCGAATTGCTGGTCCACGTCGCCGCGCACGCTCCATTGGTAATCGGGGTAGGGGGGCGTGCGCCAGACGACGTTGACCTTTTTCAGGTCGATCTTGCCGTCCTTAAGTTCTCGTTGCCAGACTTTGAAATTAACCGCGCCGACCTTGTAACTGCCGGATTGCACAAGGGCGATCGTACGGGAGTGGTCACCGCTGAATCCGACGCGGTCGAATATTTTTTTCGGCGCTTTTCCGAAGGTTTTGCGGATGTAAAATTCCGGCATCAACCGACCGGAAGTCGATCCCTTGGACCCGAACGTGAAGGTGGTGCCCGCAATTTTCTTCGGGAATTGCTTGCTTTCCTTCAATCCCAGGCTGGCGTGAGCGATAAAATAAGTCTCGAATTTGCTGTCTTCCGCGCCTTGGGCGAGCGCCTGGGAGCCGGGCGCCAACGCGCGCGCGCGAACCCCGGACAAACCACCGAACCAGGCGAGTTGAACCTGATTGTTGCGAAACGCGGTGACGGCGGCGGCGTAGGATTTAACGGGAATATAGCGGGTTTCGACGCCGAGGGTTTTCGTCAGGTACTTCGCTACTTTATCGAATCGGGTTCGGAGCTGGCTTTCGTCCTGATCGGGTATGGCCGTAAAGACGAACGGTTCCGCCGCCGCGGCGGCGCTGAAAAAGCCAACCATGACGGCGGCGGTAAGAAGGGTGATTCGTTTGGATTTCATCATCGAAACCTCCTGATGAATGAAGTTTGGTGAAGGGACGGGTTAGTCTAGCTTGCCCGGATATGGACGCGCCCTGCCGGCGCGCACCGGTATTTTACATGTATTGAGCGTCATGGATGTCAACGAGTTTGCCGGCTCGGCGTGGTTAGTAATGCATAATTCACCATCCACGTCGCGCCCATGCAAGAGTTCCATGATCGGGTCACGAATAGTTCATCGCTAGGATACGGCGCGGACATCGCCGATAGAAAGGGCTGGCCCCGCTAAATGCCGACCTTTTAGAATGCGGAAGCATTAGGGAGCATGAGTTGGCGGACAACGAAGATAGCGCGGACGGTGCAGCGCCGACGCTTGAGATCACAACATCGCGGCAATTCACCAACTGGATGGCGGAGCAGGGGTTGAGCCTGGGCCTGAGCACCTATCAGGCGGGCAAAATATTCTTGATCGGCCTGCAACCGGACGGTCGGTTGTCGCTGGAGGAGCGGACGCTGAACCGCTGCATGGGCATGACCGTGCAGGGCGACAGCCTGTGGATCAGCACCTTGTATCAAATCTGGCGGTACGAGAACGTCGTGCCCGATGGCGATGTCAGCAGCGGGTACGACAAATTGTTCGTGCCAAAGGTTTCCTACGTGACCGGCGATTGTGATATCCACGACCTTGCGGTCGATGCGGATGGGCGTCTGATTTTTGTGAACACGCTGTTCAGTTGTCTGGCCGCGACCAGCGATACGCACAGCTTTCAACCCATCTGGCGCCCGGATTTCATTTCACAATTGGCGGCGGAGGATCGCTGTCACCTGAATGGCATGGCGATGGTCGATGGCCGTCCGGGATACGTCACGGTGGTGTCGCGTTCGGACGTCGCCGATGGCTGGCGGGACCGCCGCGCGGATGGCGGCAGCGTCCTTTCGGTGGCGACCGGGGAGGTCGTGGCGATGGGATTGTCGATGCCGCATTCACCGCGTTTCCATGACGGCAAGCTGTGGCTGCTCAATTCCGGGACCGGGTTTTTCGGGTACATTGATCTGGACACCGGCAAGTTTGAACCGGTGGTGTTTTGCGCCGGATATTTGCGGGGTCTCGCCTTTCATGGCGATTTCGCCATTGTCGGGCTGTCCAAACCGCGCGGGAACCGG
>JABJJH010000249.1 GCA_018660965.1 Rhodospirillaceae bacterium
CTGCTGACTGCGGGCGCCTGGATCTTCATCATCAACTACATTTTTGTGCAGCGGTATGGCGGGGAAATCGGGTCATTCCCGAGCGAGTACGTCCCCTGGATGGCGTTACACGGGGCTTTAGGCCTGGTGCCGCTCATTGGCGCGACCTGTCTGGTTGTTGGCAGGTTGACGACGGGTCGAAACAGGCTCAGCGGCCATTTCAATCGGAGTTAAAGGGACATAATACTTATCTCAATGTCTATTAAGTAAAGTGTCCCTTTAATTCAATTTTCAGACAGTCTTGTCCGCCGCAGGTGCGGGCGCTAGTGTGGCGGCGATGTTCCTCATTATATCAACAGCCTGGGCGGTTATCGCACTGGTGCTGCTCATCGTGGCCTGGTGGCTGGCCCGTGCCGGCAGAATTGCACTGCACAGGAACATCATGGTCCTGCTGACTGCGGGCGCCTGGATCTTCATCCTCAACTACATTTTCGTGCAGCGGTATGGCGGGGAACTCGGGTCATTCCCGAGCGAGTACGTTCCCTGGATGGCGTTGCACGGGTCTTTAGGGCTGGTTCCGCTCATTGGCGCGACCTGTCTGGTTGTTGGCAGATTGACGACGGGTCGAAACAGGTTCAGCGACCATTTCAATCGGCGCCACAAAGCATATGGCCGCACGTTCATCGTGGTTTGGTTCTTTACCCATCTTGGCGGCATATTCAATGCACTGTTCCTGCGCTGATATTACGGGCACACACACCTGAAGGGTCGCTATGATTTTAAATCAATACGGTTGGGGTCTATACGGTAACGCGCGATCCATTCGTCGTTAAGCGTATCGGCTTGTCGTGTCATTTCGGGATGTTTTGATTCTTGCTTCGGCGCGGTTGGATATCCAAGCGCCTGAATTACGCGGTTGGCGACGCCAGAAGGATTCATGACCAGGTCGTTATAATCGATTGTCAGGTAATCAAGAGCGTGCGTGTCAAAAAATTGACCCCAACCTCGTTTTTGTTTCAACAGGTGGTCCATACACCAATTCAGATGTTCGACGTTGTAGGCGGGAGCGCTTCCGGATTGGGGATGCGAGGACGTCCATCCATCGGTTTGAATGGCGCGGGAAAACGAGACCGCTTCGGCAATAAGGTCGTTTCGCGTCATCCGTATAACCTTGAATTGTCGAAATTGTTTTATCAGATCGGTCAAAAGCAGAAATTGCAGTTGGTCGTAATGGGCCTTAAAGGCGAAGACACCGTTGGCCGTGGTCCGAGCGCGGACAACAGCCGTCAGGTAATCCTTCGGGGTTTCCGTCCCAAAACGGGCCGCAAGCCGGAACACTGTTCTGTGGAAATTAAAATATTCCGCCGGGCGTCCCAAAACCCCTGTTTCCCAGAGAATTTTTGACAGATAGGTTCCGCCCGCCCGCGGCGTTGATGCGATCATATATACGAAATCGCATGACTCGAACGTCGGCAAATCAAATGCGGCGTCTGTGGGATGAGGTGCGATCACAGGTTCCCTCATGATTTTTCAAATTCTAGGGACATAATTAAAGGGACACAGTGCTTATTTATAATTAATTAAAGGGACACAGTACTTATTTAGCCTGTTTCCTTTCGCGGCGCCGGTTTGGGGCCGGGTTTTTGCTTCGCCAGTGTGCGGTCGAGGCGCCTTTCGAGATCTTCTGTAAACGATTCCGCGCCCAGAGGTCGCCCGGTGCGTTCGGCGGCGCGGATGGCGTCACGCTCGTCGTCGCGTAATCCCTGGCGCAGAAACGCCGCCCAGCCCGCCGCGCCGCCGGGAACCAAATCCAACAATGGCTTCACGCGCGCCACACCGTCGTCGGCGCCCGAAAGATGCGCCCGCGCGCTCGACCACGGCCAATCCCGCGCCCGGCGCTTCAATTTCGCGCGCACCGGGTTCAACTCCACGTAGCGCGCCGCCGCCAACAAATGCGCCTCGTCCATGGGAAACGACGCGAAACGGCCCTGCCACAGATATCCGCGCCACCCTTCGCGCAAATTCACGGTACGGGTATAGCGCCTGTGCGCCTCGCCCAAGGCAGCCCGCAGCCCATCCGCGCTGGAGGGAACGAGGATCAAATGCACGTGGTTCGGCATCAGGCAATACGCCCAGATCGCCACATCCGCCGCCGCGCACCCCGCCGCCAACAGGCGCAGATAGGCCGCGTAATCGTCATCGCAAAAGAACACGGGCTGGCGCCGGTTGCCCCGTTGCGTCACATGATGCGGCAACCCCGCCGCCACGACTCGCGCCAATCTCACCATGCGAAAAAATTAAGGGGATGGGACGGCGTCGTCAATTAAATATTGTGTCCCTTTAATTATGTCCCTTTAATTATTAAACTGATCTGTATCAATGACCCTGGACGAGATTTGTCACAGCTTCGAGCCTGGAGAATTGTTAACTGGGAAATATCGGCCAGGGGATTAGCATGAAAGTAGCGGCTTTGACCGAGGGCCAGGCGGAGACTTACGATCTAATCGTCGTGGGCGCGGGACCAGCGGGACTGAGTTTCGTTCGGGCGTTAAAAGGATGTGGTCTCGACATTGCGATTGTTGAGCAGCTACCGCGTTCGATACTCGCCGATCCACCAATCGACGGTCGTGATATTGCCCTCACCCACCGCTCCGAGGGGATCCTGCGCGACCTTGAGATCTGGCCGCACATACCGGCGAAAGAAGTGTCATTCATTCGCCATGCCAAGGTCATCAACGGTGGCTCTTCCTACGCCTTGCATTTTGATCACCGGGACACCGGCAAGGATTATCTTGGACCTATGGTCGCGAACAATCTGATCCGCCGCGCCGCTTTTGCCGCGTTTCAGGAAGTCGCTGAGGTCGAATTGATTGACGGGCGCTCGGTGGTTGCGTCAGGTGGCAATGAAGAGATGGCCTGGGTGACCCTCGACAACGGTCGCCGCTTGCAGGCGCCGTTGCTGGTTGCCGCCGACAGCCGTTTCTCCGAAACCCGACGGCGCTTCGGCATCGCGGCGCGAATGCGCGATTTCGGGCGAAGCTGCATTGTCTGCCGCATGGACCATGACGAGGGGCATGGCGACACGGCCTTCGAATGCTTTCATTATGGCCGTACGCTGGCGATACTCCCGCTGGCCGGGCGGCGAAGCTCCGTGGTCATCACTCTGCCCACCGATGACGCCGCGGAGGTGATGGCGCTTGACGAAGAGGCGTTCAATCGGGATATCGCGGTCCGTTTCACGCAGCGTCTTGGCTCCATGGGTCTAATCGGCGAACGTCACATCTATCCGTTGGTCGCTGTCTATGCCGACCGCTTTTTCGGTCGCCGCTTTGCACTTATCGGCGATGCCGCCGTGGGTATGCATCCGGTAACCGCACATGGCTTTAACCTTGGTCTGCGTAGCGCCGCCAAGCTGGCGGGCGAAATCCGGGCGGCCCATGCGCAGGGCGCCGATATCGGTGCGGCCCGGGGGCTACGCCGATATCATATAGCTCATGATCGTGTGGCGCGGCCGATATATTTAGGCACCAACATACTGGTTGGCCTCTATACCGATGATCGCCGACCGGCGCGCATTGCCCGAAATGCTCTGCTTCATCTCGGCAATCTGCTGCACCCGGCGCGCCACGCGATCATGCGGCAACTGACCGACAAAGTTGCTTGATGCGGCAACCCCGTCGCCACGACTCGCGCCAATCTCACCATGCGGAAAAATTAAGGGGATGGGACGGCGCCGACAATTAAATATTGTGTCCCTTTAATTCTGTCCCTTTAATTCCAGCCTGATATCGGAAGGTTGGCGGCGATCATGGTGGCGCCCGCGATTCCGGTTGCAGCGCCGATCCATTTAAGGGCAGTCATGGCTGATTATCGCGCCGCACCAATGCGGATTTCCACCAGTGCTTCCGCCGTCGACATATCCGCTCGCACGCAGGAGAAGGTTGGCGGATTGGCGGTGTCTATCCAACCGTTCCACATCTCCGTCATAACATCAAAATCACGCATGTGTTTGAGCCAAACCTGCGCTGTCAGCAAACTCGACTTATCACAGCCTGCCTCCGCCATATATCCGTCAAAAGTCAGGAGAACCTGTTTAATTTGGCCCCTGATATCAGCGCTCCGGTCGCGCGCCGTGGTGCAAACCGTAAACCAGTCACCTCGCGCCAACCCTAAGCAAATTCGTGGCCGGTTCAGCTCATCAATGACGCCAAATCTTTCAAGGCCCATTGCTCAAGCCTCGATCACTGCGGTGATTTGAATTTCCACCAAGACTTCCGGGCGGTATAGCGCCCCACTGACGCACGCGCGCGCTGGCGGGGTGGTCGGGTCAACCCAGGTATTCCACACTTCGTTCATCGCGGTGACCAGCGTCATGTCCGCCAACCAAACCTGTGCTGTAAGGATTTTCGATTTGTCGCTACCCGCTTGGTCTAAATAGTCGTCGATAGTGGCCAAAATCTCACCCAATTGGTCACCGACATCGCCCGAAAGGTCCTGCGCCGTAATGCCGGCGAGATAGATATTATTGCCATGGATCACGCAGCGGCTCATGATTGGCCCGGGTGCGGATGTGATATCAAAGCGTTGAATGGTCATGTCTCGGCTAGGTCCCAGGTTGCCATCAAATTTAAATCGATCATAGGCGAGTTGCGCCGCATTAAAGGGACATAATACTTAACCGACATTCCCCAAGTAGAATGCCCTTTCTTGCATGTTGTCGATGTTTTGTGCCCCGAGCAAGCCGCCTGTACGACTTTCGCTGTTGTTTGGGC
>JABJJH010000372.1 GCA_018660965.1 Rhodospirillaceae bacterium
CGATAAGGGATCGAAGGGCAGGGCGTGGGCCTTGTTCGTCGCCGTGACCCCGACGAACAGGAGCCCCATAATGATTAAATGAAATACGCGGCTTTTGGATCGCAACATAAGCGGGGGTACCTTATTGGCATGGTTTAATAATTTCGCAGAAAAGAAAAGCAATAAACGTGCCGTGAATGGGTATTACATGATTCCAATAGGTTAGAGGTGATTGCGTCGGAATACCCGGCTGAATTTGTAAAAAATTCCGTCACTAAAAATGTACGTAGTCTATGGAATTCGGGTTATGAAAAAAGTTTATTCACTTTAAATCAATGGGTTACTATTTATTCTGGCGCCATTTGCTGCTCGCCAGCAATCCGTAAAAAAATCCGACACTTCCGACATTTCAGGGGACCATCGATTTCCCCGACGTGTAAGCGAGCAGGTACCGACGCCCTGCCGGACCTCGTCTCGCGGTAAATGCGCCATGAGGCGGGCGTCGGCCCTGTCATCCTTTGACCACTGGCGCCCAGTCGGGCGGGTTCCAGAACACGTGCGGGCTGATTTCATCGACGCTGTTGAGCCCAAGCTGCGCCATGACCCGGTCCATTTCGGTCTGGAATATTTCAAGCGCGCGATACGATCCGGCCTCCCCGGCGGCGGCGGCGCCAAAGAGCGTCGGGCGGCCGGACATGACCATGTCCGCACCCAGGGCCAGCGCCTTGACGATATCGGACCCGCGGCGGGCGCCGCTGTCGATAATGATTTTAAGACGGTCGCCAACGGCGGCGCGCACTTCCGGCACGACCTGCAGCGGGGCCGGCGCCGTATCCAGATAACGACCGCCATGGTTGGACAGAACAACCCCTTGCAGACCAACATCGGCGGCGATCACCGCGTCTTCCCAGCTTTGCAATCCCTTGAGCACCAGATTGCCCGGCCACATGTCCCGGATTCGCTTAATATCGTCCCAGTTCTGGCTGTCTGATTTCGTGTGCTCATGGTCTATGTATTTATCCGTAAGCTTGCTCGCCAATTCAGGCGGATAGTTTGCTTTTCGGAACACACCGCGTTTCAAGTATTGCGGCGCCAGCACCCGTAAACACCAGCCGGGTTTCGCCAACACCTGAGCGATCAGCTTTGGCGTATATCGTAGCGGCATGGAAAAACCATTCTTACGATCGTGTTCGCGATTGGCGCCGACGGAGCCATCGACGGTGACCAGCAGAGTATCAATGCCAATCGCCTTTATGCGCTCGACAAAGGCGGCTCTCAGAGCCAAATCCTTCCACATATAAAGCTGAAACCATATATTGCCTTCACCCGCGTCGTAGAGCGCTTCGACCGGGGTCAACGAGTTGGTCGCCGCCGTACAAGGCACGCCCATTCGCGCCGCCGCCTGGGCGAGCCCCACTTCGCCGCCTTCGCTCATCAGCCCTGCCGACGCGGTCGGGGAGATGCCGTAAGGCATGGCGAATTTCTGACCAAAAATTTCGGTTTCGGTGGTCCGTTTCGAAACATCGACCATGACGCGGTTCCGGAGCTTCAGCGACCGGTAGACGTCTCGGTTGTGCTGGAGCGCGATTTCATCTTCCGCGCCGCGGTCGACATATTCGAAAATGCCGCGCGGTAATCTTTTTTTCGCCATTTGGCGAAGGTCTTCGATATTGTATGCGCCGAGATCGCCGCTCGCCATCGTCTGCTCCTTAACGACGGTTACTTCGCCGCGTTGACGACAATTTCAACCAGGGTTTCCGGCGTACCCAGTTCAACCGCCACACAGGCGCGGGTTGGTGGGTTGTCGCGGTCGACCCAGGCGCTCCAGGCTTCGTTCATCGCCGGTTTCTGGGACATATCCGAAACATAGATCGTGGCGGCCAACAACTTCGATTTATCGGTGCCCGCCTTCGCGAGAAAGCCGTCGATTTTCGCGAGCACCTGCTCGGTCTGTTCCTTCATGCCGACCGATCTGTCATCGGCGGTGTTGCCAGCGACATAAACGACGCCATTGTGTTCGACCACCTTGCTCATGGTCTCGTTAAGGTCGTGCCGGTTAATGCTCATGTCGATTTCCCCTAATTTGGAATGTTGATTCTACGACCGGTAAGGCTATCGCCAAAGCTTGCCTCACGCCATTCTATTCAGCCCTTTGTGTCTCACCAGACCAACGTCTAATTACAAACTTGAAGCGGTGACCGAAAAAATGACCCAGCGACCCATCGATATGGCGCATCCCGAACGCCCCGTGTTAGCGTGCCGTTAAAGGCGCTGTCGCCGATGGGCGGCCAATCACGCACAGGGGGAGGTGGATCATGGCGGTTATCAGACAGAAGGAACAAATCGGGCGGCGGACGCGCGTGGTGGAATCGAGCTGCGTGGCGGGCACGCGGTGCGATGTGACCGCAGGCAATCATGTCATCACCACCGACGAGGCGAAGGGGCGCGGCGGCAATGACGAAGGCGCGCCGCCCTTGTTTCACCTGACCGCCGCGCTGGCTGCGTGCCAGACCGTGCAAATCGTCAAGGTCGCCGAGGCCATGCGCTTCAAGCACGGCGCGGTGAACATCCGCGCCACCGCGACCACCGATCTGATCGACGGGATCGAGGGCAACCGCGACGGCGTCATGCATTTCAATGAGGCCGAAATGTTCATCGACATCGAAACCGACGAGCCCGAATTGAAGGTCGAGCGCCTCAAGGCGTTGTCGGAAGATCGCTGCCCCGTCAGCCGGTTGTTCGCCGAAGCGGGCTATCCGCCGAAAATGGTCTGGAATGTGCTGCCGCTAACAGCGTAATCGCGGTTATATCTTTTAAGGGAGAGAGATCACATGGCGAGCGGACAAACGGACGGCGACGACAATATTAAACAGCTCATCCCCTACGAGGATTTGCGCGGCTGGATCGCCGAAGCCGACCGGTTGGGCGAATTGCGCCATGTCGACGGCGCCTCGTGGCAGGAAGAAATCGGCATGGCCGCCGAAGTGGTCAGCCATGACGATTCCGCGCCCGCTGTGCTGTTCGGCAAGGTGCCGGGCTGCCTGCCGGGGTCGCGCGTGCTGGTCAATATGTTCGGCGGCAAGCGCAAGAACATGACGCTGGGGTTCCCGACCGACCTCGGCAAGGTCGCCTTGAGCGAAGCTTTCGCGGGCGTCTATCGCGGCAACGAAAAATTGATCCCGCCAAACGAAGTCGAGGATGGCCCTATCTTCGAAAACGTCATGATGGGAGACGACATCGACCTCGAATCCTTCCCGGCGCCGCATTGGCACGAAAAGGACGGCGGTCGCTACATCGGCACCGGCTGCTATCACGTCACCCGCGACCCCGACACCGGGTGGGTCAACCTTGGTTCCTACCGGGTGATGATCAAGGGCAAGCGTCTGGTCGGGCACAACGTCCTGCCGGGACGCCATGCTGACATACATTTCAAGAAATACCGCGACCGCGGCGAGCGGATGCCCGTGGCCGTCGTCGTCGGCGGCGACCCGTTGACCTTCATCATGGGCGGCTGCGACATTCCCGAAGGCGTCTCCGAATACGACGTCACGGGCGCGCTGCGCGGCAAACCGCTCGACGTTGTGCGGGGCCGCGTCACCGGCCTGCCCATTCCGGCCAACGCCGAAATCGTACTGGAAGGCTATGTTGACGGCGACCGGCTGGAGCCCGAAGGCCCGTTCGGCGACTGGACGGGGACCTATACCGAAAAAGGCCGGGTCAACCCAGTGATCGATATCGAGGCGGTGTATTACCGCAATGACCCGATCCTGCTGGGTTTTGCGCCACAGCGCCTGCCGGATGAATATTCACGGTTCCGCGCGATTACCCGCTCACCCTTCCTGAAACAGGATCTGGAAGCGGCGGGCGTGCCCGGCGTGACCGCAACATGGTGCCACGAAGTCGGCGGGTCGCGCATGTTGCTGGCGGTGGCGATCAAGCAACGCTACACCGGCCACGCGCGCCAGGCGGGGCACATCGCCTCCATGTGCCGCACCGGCGTGGACGGCAACCGCTGGGTCATCGTCACCGACGACGATGTCGATGTGACCAACCTGGATGAATTGATCTACGCCGCCCTGACCCGCGCGGACCCGGTGACCTCAATCGATATGATCCAGGGGGCCAAGGGCGCGGTGTCCGACCCGCGTCTGGCGCCATGGGACCGGGACTCGAAAAACTTCGTCAACTCACGCATGATCATCGACGCCTGCATTCCGTTTCATTGGCGCGACGAGTTTCCCGAAATCAACCAACCGAGCCCGGACTCCGCAAAGCGCGGTCGCGAGAAATTCGGCTATCTGCTGGATTAGCAATACGATGAAAAACACCGAAATCGACAACAGGAGTTAAGCCGTCATGGAAACAGCGATCTTCGAACCGGGCGGGTATCGCTATGTGCGCGGCCCCTTTCAATATTCCGGCGGCGTGGCGGCGCAGCCCGGCTTCGCCATCGAACGGGTGCGCTTCGCCAAACCAATTCCGGTTGAAGAAGGGTTCCGCGCAATTGAGGCGCATCTGACCGCGATTGGACGGCCCATCACCTCGTTCTGCGCCTGTGAATTACGCTCGCCCGCACCGTTCACCGATCAAGGCTTCATTGATTTCAACCGGGTCTATGTCGGCACGCTGGAACGATGGGGCATTTTCAAGGACGACGAAAACCCGGTCGCGCGCTCCAACGTCTGTCCGGAAATTAACCCGCCCGCCGAACCCAGCTTCGAAGCCTTCAGCTACACCACGCCTGAGTCCGGACAAGCTTCCGGCGGGTTCGTCATCGCAGGGTCCGCCGAAGCGCAGGAAGGCGGCGGGTCCTATGCCGAGCGCATCATCCGCTACGACGATACATCTCCAGACGCCATCCAGGAAAAGGCCGTGTTCGTACTGAACGTGATGGAACAGCGCATGGCCGCGCTGGGCGTGGATTGGTCGATGGCGAACGCGGTGCAAACCTACACCATCCACGACATTCATCCGTTCCTGGCCGATGAAATCGTGCGCCGGGGCGCGGCGGGGCCGGGTCTGACCTGGTATTACGCCCGTCCGCCCGTGTTGGGGCTGGAATACGAAATGGACGTGCGCGGCGTTCCCGTGCACCGAACGGCGTAACTGGCGAACATCATGAACCTGGACATCCGGACCCAAACTGAACGCGGCTTTTTCGCCGAAGTTCATGGCGCGGATTTAACCGCCACGGATAATCGCGATCAAATGGCCGCGATCAAGGCCGCGTTCCTGAAGCACGGAGTCCTGGCGATCCGGGGACAAACATTGCGCCCGGAAGACCACATCGCGGTCTCTCGCGCTTTCGGGCCTTTGTCAATCCATGTTCTGGCGGAGCAATTGCTGCCGGAGTATCCGGAAATCCTGCTGGTCACCAACAAAAAAGAAGAGGGTCGCTATATCGGTATTCCCGATCTGGGTCGCGGCTGGCACACAGATCAATCCTATTTGGAAACGCCCGCCATGGCGTCCCTGCTCTACGCGCTGGAAACGCCTGCCGACGGCAGCGGCCACACCCAATTCGCCGA
>JABJJH010000456.1 GCA_018660965.1 Rhodospirillaceae bacterium
AACCCGCCGAAACCACGCGTGCAGTGGGACCACGAAACACTTGTCGCGGCCCCCTGGGACATGGAGCACACCCGCAAGGTCTTCCATGAATCCGATGTGCGCTACAACGCGGGCGTCGCGGCGGGCGTCTGATCCAGCGCGGTTTATTCCGCCTCGATCCCTGCTTGCCAGGTTGAGGGGCGGCCGCCGAAGTCGGTTTGAGCGCGTTTTTGGAGGTAGAAGCTGTAGAGGGACGGCACCATGGAAAACGGGTCGTCGATGCCGAGTTTTGCGGCGGCGTCCATGGGCCAGTTCGGGTTGTGCAGCATTTCACGGCCAATGGCGACCAGATCGGCTTTGCCTGACTGCAGGATTTCTTCCGCCTGATCGCCGTGAATGATCAGGCCGACGGCCATGGTTTTCACGTTCGCCAGTTTGCGAACCCCTTCGGCGTAGGGCACTTGATAGCCATAGCTGACTGGGTTTCCGGACGTAACGATGGATATCCCCGACATGCCGCCGCTGCTGCAATCCACGACATCGACGCCGTGCGCCTTGAGTACGCGCGCGAACCCGGCGCTGTCTTCGACCGTCCACCCGGCTTCGTCGACGGCCGATATACGCACGAAAAGCGGCTTGTCGTCGGGCCAAGACTGGCGCACGCGGTCCATGATGTCGAGGCCGAAGCGCATGCGGTTTTCCAGCGAGCCGCCGTATTTATCGGTGCGCTGGTTCGACGCGGGCGAAAGGAACTGGTGAATCAGGTAGCCGTGGGCGGCGTGAATTTCCAGGACGTCGAACCCGGCCTTTTTCACTCGTTCCACCGCCGCGCCGTATCCTTCGATCAAATCCTCGATATCGGCGATAGAAAGGGCGCGCGGGGCTGCAAATTCGTTTGAATGCGCGATCTCGCTGGGGGCGACCAGTTCCCACTCTTCACCGTGGTCAAGACCGGGATGGCTGGCCAGGGGGGCGCGGCCTTCCCAGGGCACGGACCGGCGCGCCTTCCGACCGGAATGGCCCAGTTGGATGCCCGCCGTCGCGCCATAGGATTTTATCGTCGAGGCGATTTTCGCCAATCCCGGAATAAATTCGTCTTTCCAGATGCCCAGATCCGTGGGGGTGCTGGCGCCGCGAGGGTCGGCTTTCGTTGATTCAACCAAGATGAGCCCGGCGCCGCCATACGCCAGTTTCCCGTAATGGAGAGTATGCAAGTCCTGGGTGTACCCGTTCTTTGCGGAATAGGTCAGCATGGGCGCGACGACAATGCGGTTGCGGATGCGGACGCCGCGTAAATCCATCGGTGTAAACAGGAGACTTTGCATGGGGACTCCACAAGAAAATGGCGAAAAGGACCGCAATGGCGCCGCAATGGCGATGACCCTACAAATGTTGAGCCTATAAGGTCTGCTGCAAAGGGGCAAGAACCGGGCTGTAAGGGGGCGTCCTGGCGACAGCGAATGGCTTGCATCGGTTTTTTTGAGAATTGGGGCGAAGGCGCTTAAAATTAATCTAAAATTAACCCACTTGATATCTATAGGGTATCGCAGGGGCTTAACTAGATTATTCGGGAAAAGGCGACGACATGAAAAAGGCATTGATAATTGGCGGCGGCGTTCTTGTCGTGGTCATCGCGGCGGGCTTGTATCTGGCGGTGGCCGGGCTCGACGATCTGGTGAAGACGGCGGTGGAAAAAGGCGGTTCCGAAGCCACCCAGGTCAAGGTGACGCTGGATAAGGCGGAAGTGAAACTCACCGACGGCAAGGCGGCGTTGAGCGGGCTGGTGGTCGGCAATCCGGAAGGTTTCAAGACCGATAACGCCTTTGAACTGGGCGCGATCAGCGTGACGATTGACCCGGCGACGGTGACGAACGACGTGGTCGTCATCAAGGAAGTCGTCATCGCCGCGCCCAAGGTGACCTATGAACTGGGCGCCGGGGGCAGCAATATCGACGCCATCAAGTCCAACGTCGAACGGCTGGCGGGCGGCGGCGGTTCGAGCAGCAGCAGTTCCGAAGAGGGCCCGAAAGTCATTATCGAACATCTCTATGTTCGCGGCGGCGAAGTCCATGTCAGCGCCACCGCGCTGGGCGGCAAGACCATGTCGTCGCCATTGCCCGAAATCCACCTGACGGATATTGGCAAGGACAAGGGCGGCGCGGATGCGGGCGAGGTCGCGAGTAAAATCATGGCCGCCCTGACCAGCAAGGTCGGTGGGTTCGTCTCCAACCTCGACATCAGCAGCGTCTTCGAAGGCGTCGCCAACGTCCCCGACTCCCTCAAGGGCATGGCCGGCGGCGCCATGGATAAAGTCGGCGAAACGCTCAAGGGCGTCACCTCCGGCGATGCGGCGACAGGGACGGGCGACGCGGTCAAGGACGCGGGCGGCGCGTTGAAAAAGCTGTTCGGGAACTAACATTACGCTAAGCTGACCCGCCGACAGGCGCGGTCGATACAGGGCGCGCCTTTTAAATCTGGGAAAGGCGCGCCCTTATGATTCCCGATAAGCTCGACCACGTGGCGTATCGCTGTCGCGACGCGAAGGAAACCACGGAATTTTACACCGCGTTGCTGGATATGAAGCTGGTGGCGGCGGTCACGGCGTCCCATGTCCCCTCGACGAAGCAACCCGGACGAAACAACCCGTTACCGACCCCGACAAAAAAGGCTTCGCGGTTTTAATCCGGGTCGAACGCGCGGAAGATTTGCGCGGGCAGCCCCTTAATACTTAAGATAAGCAACCGGAACCAAAGCAGGACAAGACCAATGCCGAACAGTGATCCCAATAGCCCGAAGCTGGAGGGCTTGGAAGCGGTGCTTGAGCTTGCGCGGGACAAATCCGGCTCCGGCCGCAAAGCGCTTATGTCGGCGATTACCGATCTGTTCGCGGGCGCGGGACCGGCTATGAGTGAAAGCGAGCGGGCTTTGTCGGAGGATATCCTGCGCCGCCTGGTCGAGGATGTCGAGGTGACCGCGCCTTTTAAAATCTGTACGATTTCGTCACCCGTGTTGTGGCGTTCCCATTGGCTGACGCCGGAAAATCCGGCGGCGAAAATGCCGCCGTCGCGGTAATCCGCCAGGCGGGTGAAGTAGCCCGTGGTGTCGGTCAATCGGGTGCGGCCTTCCAGAAAGGTGGTGTTTTCCGCCAACGCAGATTCCAGATCAATCGCCGTGGTCATGTCGCTCTCCCGTCTAATTTGCATCCCTGGGTGGCATCATAGGACGCATCGCGCGGACTCCGCCACAAGTGTTGAATTATTTTGAATTCACCGCCCCGAACGGGAACAATGCACTTGGTGGCGTTTATGGGGGCCATTTGCGGCGAGGGTCGCGGTAATTGGGAGGTTCGTTTCATCATGCGCACATTTGAAGGCGTCCGGGTTATCGATTTCACGCAGGCGGTCGCGGGACCGTTCGCGACCTATCAACTCGCCCTGCAGGGGGCGGACGTCGTCAAGGTGGAGCAGCCGGGCGCCGGCGATCAGGGCCGCCAGATGTACCGGCTCGACGCGGATTTCCAGAAACTGGGATATTCCGCCATCTTTTTGTGCGGTAACGCGGGCAAGCGGTCGTTGACCCTGGACCTCAAACACCCCGACGCCCGGGCCGTGGTGCACCGGCTGGTTCGCGACGCCGATGTCGTGATCGAGAATTTCAAGGCGGGGACGATGGACCGGATGGGATTCGGCTGGAACGATCTGAAGCAACTCAATCCGAAGCTGGTGTATTGCTCGATCAGCGGCTTCGGGCAGACCGGCCCGCGCGCGGCGGCGGCGGCCTACGACCCGACGATACAGGCCGCGTCCGGGGTCATGGCGGTCAACGGCGTGCCGGAAACCGGGCCGATGCGCGTGGGCGCGATCATTTGCGACATGTCCTCGTCGATCACCGCGGCCTTCGCCATTGCGGGCGCCTTGTTCAAGCGCGAACGCGCGGGCGTGGGCGGGCATCTGGATTTGTCGATGCAGGATGTCGCCGCCGCCTTCATGTCGCCCAATCTGTTGCAGGCCGCCTATGGGTTCGAGCCGGATTTGATGGGCAACAAGTCGCTGTCGGGCAATCCGATGGCCACCGCCTTCCCGACCAAGGCCGGGGTGCTGCTGCTGATCCCCGCCACCGATGCGCAATGCGCCAAGATCTGGCCGGTGGTCGGGCGCCCGGAATTTTCGGACGATCCCCGCTTCACGACACTGGACGCGCGGCTCGCCAATCATGCGGACTGCACCGCCGCCTTGATGGCGGGACTGGCGAGCGAAACGGCGGCGGATTGGGAACTCCGCTTTGCCGAAGCCGGGGTGCCCGCCGCCGCCGTGCTGACCCTGCCGGAAGTGCTGGAGGATCGCCAATTGGCCCATCGCGGCACGATCCAGACGATGAAATCCCCCGCCGACGATCGCGATTTGATCCACACCAGAACCCCGTTCAAGATATCGGGCGAGGAGACCGGGCCCGATTGCCCGCCGCCGCTGGTCGGCGCTGACACCGATGCGGTGCTGGGCGAGTTGGGCTACGGCGCCGATGAGATCGTGGCCCTGCGCGAAGCGTCGGTAGTTTAGGCGCGAAGCGTCGGTCGTTTAACGTTTGAACGGGTGGCCCATGAACGGTTGACGTTGGCCCGCCTGTTCCATCAGCGGCAGGATATCGTCGATCCACTGTCGGCATTCGCCCAGATAATCGACCCACGACATCAACATACCGTCCACGCCAAGCCGGGACAGCCGCTCGATACCATCCACGATCTGTTCGGGCGTGCCGACCAGCGGATAACCGCCATGCCCGGCCTTGAAGTGGAACTTGAAATCCTCCAGCACGTCCGGCGTCAGGGTTTCCGACTGCACGCCGAACATATCCAGCATATTGGCGACCGCCGCGTCGTCACCCTTTTCAACCACGTAATGGTTCAGGTAATCGCGCGCTTCGGCTTCGGTGTCGCGGCACACGACATAGACGTGAATCCAGCATTGCGAATTGCGCCCCAGATCGGCCGCCATGGTTTTCAGATGGGCGATCTGGGCGCGGTCGTCGTCTTCGTTCTTTTGCCGCAGCATGGCGAAATTCATATCCGCGTGTTGGGCGGAAAAGGCGTGCCCGGCCGCCGGCCGCGCCCATCGTGCGAGGAACGCAGGAAAGACCGCGTAGGAAACCGCGAGCGCAGTGGCCGCTCCCACCGAGCCGGCGATCCCCAACTCGCGCAACGGTCTCGCCGTCGCCACGAGGAGGCTAGCGAAGCCCAACATGGTCGTGGTCATGCTCCAGAACGAGCCCTCCCATGTGTCTCGGACTGCCGCAGAGAGTGCCGCAATTCGTCCTTCCGCCGCGGAATCGTGGCCAACCAGTTCTCCACTGCGACGACGCCAGTTGGCGGTGAGAAACACCACGTGCGACAGCGTGAGCACGAACACGATCGTGACCAGGTTCGCGGTGAGCAGACCAATGCCCACATTCATCGCCTGGACCAGAAGGAGCGTGCCGGCCACGGAGGTGAAGCACG
>JABJJH010000166.1 GCA_018660965.1 Rhodospirillaceae bacterium
ATGCTGTTGATCCGCCGGTTCGAGGAAAAGGCGGGCCAGCTTTACGGCATGGGGCTAATCGGCGGATTTTGCCATCTTTACATCGGTCAGGAAGCCGTCGTCGTCGGAATGCAGGCGGCGATTACCCCCGACGATGCGGTTATCACGAGTTATCGGGATCATGGGCATATGCTCGCCTGCGGGATGGACCCGCGCGGCGTCATGGCGGAACTCACCGGCCGGAGCGGGGGATATTCGCGCGGCAAAGGCGGGTCCATGCACATGTTTTCCAAGGAAAAGAATTTTTACGGCGGTCACGGTATCGTCGCAGCTCAGGCGCCGTTGGGGTCCGGTATTGCATTTTCGTTCAAATACAACGGCAAGAAAAATGTCTGTTTGACGTATCTCGGCGACGGCGCTGTCAATCAAGGCCAGGTTTACGAATCGATGAACATGGCGTCATTGTGGAAACTGCCCGTCATCTTTGTCATCGAAAATAACAAATACGCCATGGGCACCAGTCAGGAACGCGCGGCGGCGGGCGGCGAACTTTATCTGCGCGGCAAGGCGTATGGCGTTCCCGGCGAACAGGTCGATGGCATGGACGCCGCGGCGGTGAAGTTGGCGGGCGACAAGGCCGTGGCGCATGGCCGGGCGGGCAAGGGGCCCTACATACTCGAAGTCATGACGTATCGCTATCGCGGTCATTCCATGTCGGATCCGGCGAAATATCGGGCCAAGGAAGAAGTGCAAAAAATGCGATCCGAACGGGATCCCATTGAAAACGCCCGCAACTGGTTGTTGGACGGCGACCATGCGGACGAAGACGCGCTTCGGCAGATCGACCGGGAGGTCAAGAATATCGTCGCCGACGCGGCGGAATTCGCCCAGAACAGCCCGGAACCCGATCCATCCGAATTATGGACCGATATTCTACTCGACGCGTAATGCGCAATAACGGCGTTGAATTCAAATTTGGGGAATTCAAACCTTAGGGTTTCCGGGAGAACATATATGCCCATTCAAGTTTTGATGCCGGCGCTATCGCCAACAATGACCGAGGGCACGCTGGCGAAGTGGCTCAAGGGCGAAGGCGACGCCGTGGCCGCGGGCGATATCATCGCCGAAATCGAAACCGACAAGGCGACGATGGAGGTCGAAGCCGTCGACGAAGGCACGGTTGGACGTTTGCTGATCGCCGAAGGAACCGAGGGCGTCCCCGTTAACACGCCCATCGCGGTGTTACTCGAAGACGGCGAAGATGATGCGTCGATGGCCGATATGAGCGCGACCCCGGCGCTACAAGCCGTCACCGCGCCACAGGCCGAGTCAGCGCCGGAAACGGCTCCTCAAGCCCCACTAACCGTCGCCGCCCCCGCTGTTGTCGTATCCGAAGCCGAGCCGGACTGGACGGGCGAGACGGTCGAAACGACGGTGCGCGATGCGCTTCGCGATGCGATGGCCGAAGAAATGCGCCGAGAGGACAGCGTCTTCCTGATGGGCGAGGAAGTCGCCCAATACCAGGGCGCATACAAGATCAGCCAGGGTTTGCTGGAAGAATTCGGCGACAGTCGTGTTGTGGACACGCCCATCACCGAACACGGCTTTGCGGGCATCGGCGTTGGCGCCGCGTATATGGGTCTGCGCCCGATCGTCGAATTCATGACCTTCAACTTCGCCATGCAGGCGATGGATCAGATCATCAATTCCGCTTCCAAGACGTTGTATATGTCCGGCGGCCAAATGGGGTGTTCAATTGTCTTTCGCGGCCCCAATGGCGCAGCGTCGCGCGTCGGCGCGCAACATTCGCAATGCTACGCCAGTTGGTATGCGCATTGTCCGGGCTTGAAAGTCGTTGCGCCGTATTCGGCGGCGGACGCGAAAGGCTTGCTGAAATCCGCGATCCGCGACCCGAACCCGGTCATCTTCCTGGAAAACGAAATGCTGTACGGTCAAAGCTTTCCGGTGCCGGTCGATGACGATTGGACCGTGCCCATCGGCAAGGCGAAAGTCCTGCGCCAGGGCGACGACGTGACGCTGATCGCGTTTTCGATCATGGTCGGAAAGGCTTTGGAGGCGGCGGAGGCGTTGGCGGCGGACGGGATTAGCGCGGAAGTCATTGACCTGCGAAGTCTGCGGCCTCTGGATATCCCCACGATTATCGAGTCGGTGAAGAAAACCAACCGCGTGGTATCCTGCGAGGAAGGCTGGCCCTTTGCCGGTATGGGGTCGGAAATCGCCGCCGTGGTCATGGAGCAAGCGTTCGATTGGCTGGACGCGCCGGTCGCGCGCGTATCCGGGCTCGATGTGCCGCTACCCTACGCCGCGAATTTAGAGCGGCTGGCCCTGCCGCAGGCCGAGCATATCATCGAAGCGGCCAAATCTGTCTGTTACCGTTCCTGACCCGTGAAGAGAGGCGAGACCCATGCCCTTGAAAAT
>JABJJH010000444.1 GCA_018660965.1 Rhodospirillaceae bacterium
AGGCTTTCGACCCGGCAGTGATTCAGGCTCGGGGCGTCGGCGACATATTGCGGCAACAGGCGCAGTCGTTGCGGGAATCGGCGGATTGGGCGGCGGCCCAGGCGCGGTCCGTTGGCGATGTGTTGCAGCGTCAAAGCCAGGACCTTCGCGCGGCTTCCGACCATGCGTCGTTGCAAGTCCGCGATATTCGCGACGCCATGCAAACCCACACCGCCGAATTGGAAGGCGCTGCGAAAAACGCAACCGAGTCCGCCGCGCAAATCCGCGAAAGTCTCCGGGATGACAGCAAGGCCTTGGGCGACCTGGCCAAATTCCTCAACGGCCAGTTGCAGCGGATCGAATCGACAATTCGGGATCAGGCGAGCCAGCTTCAAACCGCGTCGGACGCCGCCGAGACGCGAACCGAACAGATTTCCCGGACCTTGTCTCAACAAGCCGACCAGCTCGTGGCGGTGTCCGAGCAGGTGATAAAGCGGATTATGGAGGCCGGAAGATCCTTCCATTCCCAGTCCGGACAACTGAACGAGTCGGTGCAAACCGCGCTTCGGTTGGTTGGTGAAGTCGGTGACCGCTTCAATCAGCAAAGTGAACGTTTGACGACGGTTTCGATGCAAGCCGCGATGCAGGTGGATGACAATAGTGAAGGTCTCCGCACACAGTCGGAAGTTCTGTCGGCGGCGGCGCAGGAGGCGACATCCAGCTTGCAACTGATCGGCGACGCGTTCGCGCAGCAATCCACGGGATTAACCGGCGCCGCCGATCAGGTCGCCGCGCGGCTGGAAGGGCTGACCGAGACGTTTCGCACTCAAGCGGCGGCGGTTTCACTAAGCGGCGATTTGGCGAATCGACAAATCCACACCGCGACCGACGATTTAAACAAGCAAAGCGCCGCCCTGACGGAAGCGGCAAACAACGCCAGGACCACATTCGATGGGATCGTGGATAAAGTACGCACTGGCCAAACCACCCTGGTTGAAGCGCTGGACGCCGCTGTGGCCAAAGTGGACGTTGTGGGCGAGACATTCGATCAGCAGGCGGTTCGTTTGACGCAGGCCTCCATCGAGGCGTCCGAACAGGCGGGTAAATTGTCGGAACAGGAACTTGTGTTACGACGTGATTTGTTCCTGAAAACCGCACGCTTTATCCTGGAAGATTTGAATTCCACCTCCATAGATTTGACGCGCATTTTGCACAACGATGTCCCTGAGGCGGATTGGAAACGCTATGTTAAAGGTGATCGGGGCGTCTTTGCGCGGTCCTTGTTGAAGGGACGTCAGGCGGCGCTTGCGGCGAAATTCACGGACAAACTCAAAGTCGATGAAGACATGCGATATTATGTCATGCGCTACGTTGATCAATTCGACAAGCTCTTGAACGAAGCGCGCGACTCCGATCCTGAAAATCTCCTGCATTCGACGTTCATGACGGCCGATGTTGGTAAGCTGTACATCCTGTTGACCCGCGCGCTGGGACGAGATGAATAGTGTGTCTCTCCGGGCGGACACATAATTGAGGCGGTGCAAGACATAACCCCATGAACGATTATGTCCTCAGACCGGCGGAACCGGAAGACGCTCAGGCGCTTTACGATTTTGGCGAAACGTTGTTGTCGGAAAGCAATTTTTTGTTGCGTAGCCCCGGAGAGCGCGCTCGATCCGCCGATGAAATGGGAATGGTGATCGAACGGTTCAAGGAACTGCCCAATCACCTGTTGTTGAACGCATGGCATGGCTCGGCGGTGGTAGGCGAAGGTGTTGTCATGGGCGGTGAATTTGTCCGGAATCGTCGCACAGGGGTTATCGGTCTTGGCATTTTACAACGCCATGGCGGCAAAGGACTGGGCCGGGAATTTCTGGCGAGGTTGGAGGCATTCGGGGCGCAAGTACCCTTGCATCGTCTTGAGTTGACGGTCATGGCGAATAACGAACGCGCCCAAAAACTTTACGAGGCGGTTGGATACGCCGTTGAAGGAACCAAGCGCGACTCTTTGTACATCGACGATCAGTATGTTGATGAAATCATTATGTCTAAATTCTTGAACGAACTGGAATCACGATGAAGCATTGGCCATGACGATTGGTAAATTCTTTCAGTGGTTATTCATGGAGAAATCGGCGCGCGATAAGTTGGAGAAGCGCCGGCGCGCAAAGGCGGGACCGCAGTCGGATGGCGCCGCTGCGCCCGCGAAATCGCGCGGTGTTTCGAAATCTGCAGATCGAGATCAGTTGAAAAATTCCGCGCTGGAGTTGCTCAGGGAAAGACGTGGCGAATTCGACGCGCTTGATCAGGACGTTCAGGACCGCGTCGCGAAGGCGACCGAAAAGGCTTTGAGCGGCAGTAAGAAAAAGGATTCATGAACACCACCGACGATATGGAGGTTCTGGCCGCTTCCGTGCAAAGAGGAGATCGCCGTGCGACTGCGCGCGCGATCACCATTATCGAATCGACCCGCGAAGAACATCGCGATATGGCCGATGCGTTATTGCGGATGCTTTTGCCGGAATCCGGGGCCTCTATCCGGGTTGGCGTTTCCGGTGTGCCGGGGGTTGGGAAATCGACCTTTATCGAAACCTTCGGGCTGCACATCATTGCTCAAGGTCACCGGGTGGCCGTTCTGGCGGTTGACCCGTCCTCCAAGATCAGTGGTGGGTCGATCCTGGGGGACAAAACGCGCATGGAGGTCCTGGGGCGCGATCCGGCGGCGTTTATCCGCCCCACGCCTGCCGGGGGAACGCTGGGCGGCGTCGCGCGGCGGACGCGAGAGGCGATGATCGTTTGCGAAGCAGCCGGTTACGATGTCGTGATCGTCGAAACCGTTGGGGTCGGCCAGTCGGAAACGGCGGTTAAGGATTTGACCGACCTTTTCATGCTTTTACTGCTGCCTGCGGGTGGCGATGAATTGCAGGGTATGAAAAAGGGTATTGTTGAGCTAGCGGATATCATCCTGGTGAACAAAGCGGATGGCGAGCTGGTAGGCGCGGCGCAACATGCGGTGTCGGATTATCGCAACGCGCTTCATTTTCTTCGCCCCTCCACGCCGAATTGGACCGTGCCGGTTGAAACCTGTTCGGCCTTGACCGGCGCTGGTGTCGCGGAAGCCTGGGACATGGTGAAGACGTTCCAGGGGGGCATGTCGGCGGACGGCGCCTTGGGGGCGCGCCGGGCCGAACAAGCGCGCACATGGCTGTGGAACGAAGTCGGCGATACTTTGATGTCATCCCTGAAAGCTGACGGAAAGATACGCGAAATCGCATCGACGTTGGAAGACCAAGTGGCGCAAGGGATCATAACGCCGTCCATGGCCGCGCAAAGGATGGTGCGAAAATTCCTCGGTAGCGGATAACGCCTTGACGCGTCGGAACGGGCGCCGTAAAAAGCGCCGCTCAAGCGGGAAAAGACCCGGTTTCCTGAATTTATATTCAGGGGCTAAAATTCAGATTCAAGGACAAGATCATGTCACGTCGCTGCATTATTACTGGTAAAGGCGTTCTGACGGGCAACAATGTCAGTCACGCCCATAACAAGACACGGCGCCGGTATTTGCCGAACCTGCAAGTTTCGTCGATGATGAGCGACGCGTTAGGTGAAATGGTGAAGATGCGTATTTCGACCAACGCGATCCGCACGATCGAGTTCAAAGGCGGATTGGACGCCTTTATGCTGGGAACGCCGAACCGGAAATTGAGTGACGAAGCGCGGCGCATCAAGCGCCGGATCGAAAAGGCTGCTGCGCGCGCCTAATATCGAATTTAACGCTTCAATGAAAAAGCCCGCAATCGAAATTGCGGGCTTTTATTTTGCGGGAACGATCCCGCATTATTAAGATGGCGAAGCTTAAAATGCGGCCCGCTTTGCCGCGGTGTTTTGTTGTTCGCGGTGGCTGCTGCGCCCTTCGTCCTCGTCGAACAGTTCCGCTAATTTTTCCATCACCGTGCCGCCAAGCTGCTCAACATCGACAATTGTGACGGCGCGGCGGTAATAGCGCGTGACGTCGTGTCCGATGCCGATAGCGACCAGTTCGACCGGAGAGCGGGTTTCGATATATTCGATGGCGTCGCGCAGATGCCGTTCGAGATAGTTGCCGGGGTTCACCGATAGCGTCGAATCGTCCACCGGGGCGCCATCGGAGATCACCATCAAGATGCGACGCTGTTCCGAACGGGCCAATAACCGGTTATGAGCCCATAACAATGCTTCACCGTCGATGTTTTCCTTCAACAGGCCTTCGCGCAGCATCAACCCCAAATTCTTCCGCACGCGCCGCCAGGGGGCGTCCGCAGCTTTGTAGACGATATGGCGCAAATCGTTCAAGCGACCGGGATTGGCTATTTTGCCTTCCGAAATCCACTGTTCCCGGGATTGCCCGCCTTTCCAGGCCCGTGTCGTAAATCCGAGGATCTCGACCTTGACGGCGCACCGCTCCAGCGTCCGCGCGAGGATATCGGCGCTCATCGCCGCTATGGTGATGGGGCGGCCCCGCATGGAGCCGGAATTGTCGATCAACAGGGTTACGACCGTGTCACGGAAATCCATTTCCTTTTCCTGTTTGAAGGACAAAGGATGTTGCGGATTGATGACGATGCGATCCAATCTCGCCGTGTCCAGTAGACCTTCTTCAAGATCGAAATCCCAGGACCGGGTTTGCTTGGCCAGAAGCCGCCGTTGCAGGCGGTTGGCCAACCGACCGATAATGCCTTGGAGTTGCGTCAATTGTTGGTCGAGAAGTTGGCGAAGGCGCGTCAATTCTTCGGGATCGCACAGCGTTTCGGCCGCGACGACTTCATCGAATGCTTCGGTATAAGCGTGATAAAATGCTTCCTTGGGCACGTTTGACAAGTCGTGCTCCGGTCGCCAACGCTTGCCGGGATCGCCTGGTTCTTCGCTACCGTCCGCCGGCATCATCTCGCCGTCTTCGTCGTCCGGCATCATGTCGCTGGAATCGTCTTCCGTTCCGTCGCCTTCCGCGGATTCGCCGTCAGCTTCACCGGATGCATCGGCTTGATCGCCGCCTTCTTCCTCGGATTCCGATTCGGCGTTTTCTTCACTGGAATCGTCATCACCGGAAGAATCGCTGTCATCCGCGTCCGGGTCGGCGCCAAGGTCGATGTCGAGGTCCTGAATCAACTGGCGAACGGCCTCGCTATAGGCCCGTTGATCGTTTAGTTTTTCCCGCAAATCTTCAAGGTTTATGCCAATTTTTTCCGCAAGATCCGAGCCCCACAGGTCACATACGCTTTTTGCGGCGGTGGGCGGCGGCGCGCCGGTAAAGGCGGTTCGCGCCAACAGCCGCACGACTTCGGGCATGACGGCGTCGTTTTTTTCCGTAACGCGATGCAGGCCTTCGCGACGGTAGCGTTCTTCAAGGGAAGCCGCGATGTTATCGCCAACGCCGACCATCAAGTTTGCGCCAAGCGCTTCGACCCGCGCTTGTTCCAGGGCTTCGTAAAGCGCCGGAGCCGTGTCGCCGGTCGGCATGCGGCTGGCGTGAAGTTTGGCGTCGTGATGTTTTAGACGCAGCGCCAAAGCGTCCGCTTCACCGCGAACCTGGGCGACTTCTTCGCGGGGCAGGTCCCGGCTGGGAAACGGTAAACGCACTCTTTCACCGGACACACCCGGCGCTTCCGCAGAATATGCGACCTCCATATCCGGGCGCTCGGCGATGGCGCGAAAACACGCCGCTGCCGCGCGCTTGAATTTTTCGACGGGCGGTTCGTCCTTGGTCATTGGACAGTCCTTAGCTAACCGCTACCCCGAGACTGGAATCGGGTAAATCGGCGCCGAAGCAGCGTTGGTAATATTCGGCGACGATTGGCCGTTCCGTCTCATCGCATTTGTTCAGGAACGTCACTCGAAAGGCGAAGCCAATATCGGCGAAGATTTCAGCATTTTCGGCCCATGTTATGACCGTTCTCGGCGACATAACGGTTGAGATATCCCCACCGATAAAGCCCGACCGCGTCAGATCCGCCAAAGCGACCATGGCGCTAAGTTTTTCGAGACCTTCCTTGTTTTCGTATTGCGGTGATTTGGACAGGACAATTTTCACTTCTTCGTCATGCGGAAGATAATTCAGCGTCGTGACAATATTCCAGCGGTCCATTTGGCCCTGGTTGATTTGCTGCGTGCCGTGATACAGCCCCGTGGTGTCGCCCAACCCGACCGTGTTGGCCGTTGAGAAGAGGCGGAAAAAGGGATGCGGCTTGATCACCTTGCTTTGGTCAAGAAGCGTCAGTTTGCCTTCGACTTCGAGAATGCGCTGAATAACGAACATAACGTCCGGCCGTCCGGCGTCGTATTCGTCAAAACAAAGCGCGCAGGGGCTTTGCAGCGCCCAAGGTAAAATTCCTTCACGGAATTCTGTCACCTGCTTACCGTCCCGAAGGACGATGGCGTCCTTGCCGATAAGGTCGATGCGGCTAATGTGGCTGTCCAGGTTGATGCGCACACAAGGCCAATTCAGGCGCGCGGCGACTTGCTCCACATGGGTGGATTTCCCGGTGCCGTGATAGCCTTGGATCATGACGCGACGGTTATGCGAAAAACCCGCCAGGATCGCCATTGTCGTGTCATGGTCGAAGACATAAGCGTCGTCGATTTCCGGGACATAATCGGAACCAACCGAAAATCCTGGAACGATCATATCGGTGTCTAAACCGAAGGTTTCTCTTACGGACATCTTGGTGTCCGGCGCATCAAGCTCATGGGCTTGAAGTGGCCCGTCAGTCGTCGTCATGTGGAATATTCCGTTTTGTCTTGGAGTGGGAAATCGGACGTACTACCGCGTTACGAATTTTTTTAGTGTGGCGTATGCCTCGTTTATCGACTTCAGCTTGTCTTCGGCGTTCTTGTCGCCGTTGTTGGTGTCGGGATGAAGACGTTTGACCAAATCCTTATAGCGCGATTTAAGCGCGGTCAAGGTTAGCGGCGCAACAAGGTTCATCGCGCGCATGGCTTGGGCCGCCTCGGGCTCGTCATGAACGAATTGCTTTGACTGTTTCGCATGGGTGCTATCGCTGTTGTCGATAATGTCTTCCAGAATTTCTAGGTCGTCCTCGAACCAGGCGCCAAGGTTGCTGCGGCGTGAATTTCCGTTCAGAGGCCAGGTTGGACGCCGCCAGACCGTGTCGTTCCGAATTTCGCGTTCTATGGTTTTGGCATCGAGTCCAGCGCAGAAGTTCCAGTTTTTATTGTACTCACGGACATGGTCGAGACAGAACCAGTAATAGTCGTTCAATTGGTGGTGGGCCTTCGGCGCACGGTAAATCCCGGCGGCGGCGCATGCGGGATGTTCGCATCGGCCTGCCGCTGGTTGGTCGCCCAGGGTAGAAAGGGTGGATTGGATATCCATTTTTATATTATGAGCAATGGACAATTGCGACACAAGCCGTAGGCCGTATGGTTCAGTGCTTGGGCGCGCTATTTCTTGCGGGAATTGATATGAAATTCAGGCCAGTATTTGTTTACGATATCGCCATCGGAACGGTGAGCGTGACATTTGTCGATGAAATGCGGTTTAGATTGTGGCGTCGGCTGTCTTTTCGCGTCGCCTGAACGGTTTTGCTCCGCGTCGGCCTCGGGACCGCCGCCATACAGCGTTTGATAGCAGACCGTGGCCATTGGCCCCAGCAACTCGACCAGATGGGTGCATCCCTTGACGCCGCCGACGCGCCGGTTCGCCTCCTGGCGCCAGCCGGGCTTGATTCGAATGCCGGAAAGGGTGTCGAAATTAGGCGCGATTTCGGGGCAAATCCGATACGGGCTTTTATCCATGACCGCTTCGGCGGCGTGCACCAACAACGCATCGTCGATGGTCAAACGAAGCCACATATCGTGAATGACCATAACGTCATCAGGCGTCTTGTCGGTCGCGTGGGGCTTCGCAGGCTTGGTGTCGAGCAAATGGCCCTCGATATCCCAAAGACCGTCGTCGCGGCGGTAACCGTGGCATTCTATTTGGCGCGTGTGAACGGGTTCACGCTTCGATGGAGGCGATAAGGGCATGGAGTCGATCTTCAGTAAGTTGAAGTCAGTCTTCTTCAGGTGATGGCGCGGGCGGCGTCACCCGGACCAAGGTTATCTGGTTGCGATGACGGCGCAGGATTTCAAAACGGTATCCATAAAAAGCGAATACTTGTCCAGGTTCGGGTATGCGCCGGGCGGCGTGCAACAGGAGGCCCGCGATTGTGGCGGCGCTGTCGTCGGGAAGATTCCATTCAAATTCACGATTCAGGTCGCGCAATGTCACAGTGCCGCTAATGACATAGGCGCCGTCGGCCTGTGGGCGCACGCCGGACACCGCGATATCATGCTCGTCCTCGATGCTGCCGACGATCTCTTCAAGGATATCTTCCAGGGTGACGATGCCCTCGAACGCGCCGTATTCGTCCACGACGATTGCAAAATGCTCCCGTTTAGCCCGAAAAGCCTGCAATTGATCCAATAATGTTGTCGTGTCGGGAATGAACCAGGGGCGGGCTGCGAGTGTGGTGAAGTCGACGTCTTCGAGCCGGTCGCCGATTGTGTGGATTTCGCGCAGTAGCGCCTTTGCGTGCAGAATTCCGACGATGTTGTCCGAATCCCCTTTGTAGAGCGGCAGGCGGGTGAACGGGCTCGCAAGCGCCTGATTAATGATTTCAATAGGTGGATCGTCGATATTGATCATGGTTACTGTCTGCCGGTGCGTCATGATCGCCTCGACCCCCACATCGTCAAGATCCAGAATGCTTTGCAACATTTGGCGTTCTTGTCGCAGTTCCGGTTCCGCGCCGTCATGCATGCCGATGGCGCCGCGCAATTCTTCCTCGTCATGTCCGCCGTTTAAATCCGCGCCAATACGCGTGGACCACCAGCGCGGACCGATCCGCATGGCTGATTGCGTATGTTTTTGGCAAGACCTCGGCGAAAATAACGATCAACAATGTCATCGTCATGGTCGCATAGAACACGCCGGCGTCGCCGAATATATTCAGGAACATATAAGTTGCTAACGCGGAACCAAGAATGTTGACGATGTTGTTTCCGAGCAGAATGGCTCCGATCAGCCGGTCCTGGTGGTCATGAAGATTAAGGACGATTCGCGCGCGCCGACTTCCCTTCGTCGCAAGTTGATGGATGCGCGGCCGGGAGGCGGCGGTCAATGCGGTTTCTGAGCCGGAAAAAAAGGCGGAAACAACGAGCAGAACGACAATTGTCGCGAGGGATAACGCCCATTCCATCATCATGCGGCGATTGTTTCTTCCAGAACGGACAAAAGCTCCTCGCGCGAAACGTCCTGCGATACAAACGCTTCGCCAATGCCGCGAGTCAGGATGAATGTCAGCTTGCCATCCTGCACCTTTTTGTCCTTTTGCATGTGCCCTATCAAGCGCTCTGGATCCCAAATCATTCCTTGCGCATGCTCTAGTCCAAAGCCGAGGCCCAATGTGGAAAGGTGACGGTGAACACGGTCGGCGTCTTCGGCGTCGCACAGGCCCTTGAGGACTGAAAGATCAAACGCCATCGCCATGCCAATCGCGACGCCTTCCCCATGGAGCAGGGTGTCGCCATAGCCGGCTTCAGCCTCCAGAGCGTGCCCGAAAGTATGTCCAAAGTTCAAGAGCGCCCGCATGCCGGTTTCCCGTTCGTCCGCCGCGACGACGCTGGCTTTCGATTGACAACTTTTCACGACGGCGATGCGTCGCGCTTCAAGGTTCCCATCGAGAAGCGCGGCGGCGTGACCTTCCAGCCAGGCGAAAAATTCCAGATCGTTGATGAGGCCGTATTTGACCACCTCGGCGTAGCCCGCGAGAAGTTCGCGGTGCGGCAAGGTGTCCAAGACGCCGACATCGGCCAGAACAAGCCGTGGTTGATGGAAGACGCCGATGAGATTTTTTCCCTGTGGCGCATTGATGGCGGTTTTCCCGCCAACAGAGCTGTCGACCTGCGCCAACAAGGTTGTTGGAATTTGAATGTAGTTCAGGCCACGCAGCGTAACGCCCGCCGCAAATCCAGCCAAATCGCCGATCATGCCGCCGCCAAGCGCGATAATCGTGCTGGACCGTTCGATTCCGCGCGATAGCAGCGCGTCGATCAGGGACTGAAGCTGATTAAAGTTTTTCGTCTGATCGCCTGGCGGTAATACAATGCAGTCATGTGCGATGCCGGCGTTTTCGAGTGAGCGTTGAAGCATTTCCAGGTGGCGCATCGCGACGTTTTCGTCGGTGACGATAATGGTTTTCGGTTGCCGTAGAACAGGCGCGATCAACGCACCCGCCTGCGCAAGGACACCGTCGCCAACAACGATGTCATAACTTCTGTCGCCAAGCGCCACGGTGACCGTTTCACGCGTATTCATTGTCTTGCTCTCTTGATGATATGTACCGCCAGAGGGCGTCCAGAACATGATCGACGGTTTCCTCTGGTGGCCCATCGCGGCTTTTCACGGTGACGTCGGCCTCGGCGTAAATAGGATCGCGCTGGTCGATCAACGCGGTGAGAGTTGCGCGAGGGTCATCGGTTTTTAGCATCGGCCGATGTCCGCGTCGACTGACCCGTTGCCACAGCACTTCGATATCCGCGCGTAGCCAGACGGAAATTCCACCTTGTTTGATTGAGTCGCGCGTTCTTGGGTCCATGAAGGCGCCCCCGCCCGTGGCCAGAACATGCGTCGGTTGTTGCAGCAGGCGTTCGATGACACGGCGTTCGCCGTCCCGAAACGCTTTTTCTCCGTGCTCTTTGAAGATGTCCTCAATTGAACATCCCGCGGCAATTTCGATTTCATCGTCGGCGTCGATGAACTTTAAATCGAGCCGTTTGGCGAGTCGCCGACCAATTGCGGTCTTCCCCGCGCCCATCATACCCACCAGGACAATGGTGTTGGTGGGCGAAAATTCGTGCGTTGTGGACATCGTGCTTTCGGCAACTCGTTGGAACTGTTCCGTTGTATCATACCCAAGTCACTTATACACTGCCGCGAAATCGCCATACTCGTAAAATAAAGTAAACGGGGTGGGAAATGATGGGAGAACGGACGGCGTTTGTTGTTTCGCTGAAGTTCTTCCTGGCAAGCTCTCTACCGGAAGTCTCATTCCAGAAAGTTACGGAAGTTCGATGCGACGGATCACAATATTTTTTCTTTTATTGTTGGTGTTGGTTCTTGGCGGCGGGTTCGTTTTCCTGGCGACGTGGGAAATTCCGGCGCCGTCGAAACAGGTGGAAAAGGTTTTGGACGATGACCGTTTCCCGCGATAGCCGGTCGAGCGCCGTTTTGTCTATGAGATATGGCGGGTTTGTGATGGCAGCTCGCTTCTCTGTTGCCTTGATATGCTTCGTCATGCTGTTTGGGGCCGGTCAAGGGCAAGCCGAGGAACATCAAGGCGCGACGGAGCGCTTTCGAGACGACGTTCAAAATGGTCCGCCGCTGCGGTTGACGCCACGACAGTTAACGCCCGTCTCGGCGCCGGATGCGTCAAACGAACAGACCAACCCGACGCCCGATCAAGCGGTTGACGCTAATCCGAGGTCATCGACGGACCCAGTGGTGACGGTCGACCATTTGGAATCTCCGGACCCGGGATCGGTGGGAACCCTGGACGAAAATACCGGTGGTCTCAGCGTCGATATGTGGGCTGGGACACCCCGGGCGTTTATCGAGCGTCTAATGCCGCGTTTACCAAACCGGCTTGCATCGCCCACGTTGCGGCGACTGGCCCGGCGGTTGCTTCTCACAATCGCTATTATTCCACCAGACCCGGCTGAACGCAGCCGCGCTGCGCAACAAGACGCGAAGCCGTCGCTGGTCGCCACGCGAGTGGAGAGATTGCAGACCATCGGCCTTGTCCGGGCGGCTGCGGAATTGATTGATGCGACGCCGACACGGGACGACGATCCGCTCTTATTGCGCTTAAAAGTCGAAAATTTATTGATTGGCGACGATCGCGGCGGTGCGTGCGCAGAGGCGTTCCGGCAACAAGATCGCGTCGATGACGTATTCTGGCAGCAAGCAGTCATTTATTGCTGAATACTGAAGGGTGAGGTGGCTGAGGCGGCATTGGACGCCAGCCTGTTGGCGGAAACCACCGGCTCGACGGATCCGATATTTTCCGCCATCGTCGATAAACTTTCCGGAACGCCGTCCGAGCCGGTAGACAGTATGTTGGAGCCGACGCCGCTGCGACTGTCAATGCTCCGCAGCGCGAATTTACCGGTCCCGGCTGATGCGCTGGGTACGGCGTCGTCCCCATTGTTGCGGATGATTGCTGTTAGTCCCAACGCGCCGTTGAATGTCCGGTTGGAAGCCGCCGAACG
>JABJJH010000165.1 GCA_018660965.1 Rhodospirillaceae bacterium
CCCACTTGATCACCGGATTATTCCATTGTGATTCAGAACTCATCGACGATTCCCCTTAACCGATGCGAATGGATTTATCGTCGAGGAATTTGTACACCGGAACCTCGAGATTAAGTGGCGCGGGACCCTTGCGGATTCGGCCCGACGTATCGTAATGCGACCCGTGACAAGGGCAGAACCAACCGCCGAATTCACCTTTCGGTTCGACGGATTTCTGTCCAAGCGGGATGCAGCCCAAATGGGTGCAGACACCCACCATGACCAGCCATTCCGGCTTTTGCGTCCGGTCGGCGTCTTTTTCTTTTTGCCGAAGGTCCGCGTTGTCGTCCTTGACCGCAGTGTCGATTTCCGCCTGGGTCCGGCGTCGAATGAACACCGGCTTGCCACGCCATACAACCGTTATGCTTTGGCCTTCCTCGATCGGCGCAAGATCAACATCCACCGAGGAAAGCGCGAGCACTTCCGCGGACGGGTTCATCGAGTCCACCAAGGGCCATGCAAACGCTGCGGCGCCAACCGCGCCAACCGCCGCCGTGGCCATAATCAGGAAATCCCGCCGCTCTACGTCATCTTCCGTAGATTTCGGCGACTGGGTCGCTTCCGACATTCCTACCCCTCTCAATTTCGTTCACCGCCAATTCGGCGGGAAGTTCGAGCACTCTAATTTTCGGCCAAAACCAAAATAGACACCCCATGACTCGAATCTGTGTCACGGAGAGTACTCATTCCGATTCCATCGGTCAATTCATCGACTTCGACCTTCGTCGGTAATAATGCAAATACATTCCGTTGGAAAGTCAGAACATCATTTGGCGCAAAGGCGATGCCCTGTATTATAGACGCCGCAATCGCGTCCCCGCCGACCACTGATCCCTGATAATTGGAATTGAAAACAGCCCATGCGCGTCGCACTGTACCAACCGGACATTCCCCAAAACACAGGCGCGATTCTTCGCCTCGCCGCCTGTTTGGACGTCGGCGTCGATATCATCGAACCCTGTGGGTTTGTCTGGTCGGACCGTCGATTACGGCGCGCGGGCATGGATTATCTGGATCAAGCGTCGGTATTGCGCCATCAATCCTGGAGTCATTTCCAGAATGCCACCGACAACAGGCTCATTCTTTTAACGACTCGCGGAGACGCCGCCTATACCGATTTTCAGTTCAACCTGACCGACACTCTGATTGTCGGGCGGGAAAGCGCCGGCGCGCCCGCCGAAGTGCACGCGGCGATGGACGCAACCCTCTATATCCCCATGCAGCCGCAAGCGCGGTCGTTGAATGTTGCGCTCGCGCTTGCAATGGTGTTGGGTGAGGCCGTTCGGCAAACCAACGGGACCTGACCTGCAAACAAATGAACGAAACTCATAAAGCAACGGCGGAAGCTTGGTTCAAGGATTTACGCGACCAAATATGCGCCGCATTCGAAGCCATCGAAGATGATTTGACCGGCGGCGATTCGACAATGGAGCCCGGTCGATTCGCACAAACCGAATGGACCCGCCCCGCAAACGAGGACGGCGGCGATGGCGGCGGCGGCGTCATGTCGGTCATGCACGGGCGGGTGTTCGAAAAGGTCGGCGTCAACATTTCCACGGTTCGCGGCATCTTTTCCGAGGAATTTCGCAAGGAAATCCCCGGCGCCGCCGAAGACGGCAAATTCTGGGCGGCGGGGATATCCCTGGTCGCCCACATGCGCTCGCCGCTTGTCCCCGCCGTCCATATGAATACGCGTCATATCATGACATCCAAGCACTGGTTCGGCGGCGGCGCGGATTTGACCCCGATGACCCCGGACGACGAGGACACGGCACAATTTCACGCCGGATTACGCGACGCCTGCGACCAGCACGGGGCGGATTATTACACGCGTTTCAAGAAATGGTGCGACGAGTATTTTTTCCTGAAGCACCGTAATGAAACGCGCGGGGTCGGTGGCATTTTCTACGACTATGTCGACACTGACGATTGGGACGCCGACTTCGCCTTCACGCGGGATGTGGGCTTGGCGTTTCTGAACACCTACCCCAAAATCGTTCGACGCCACATGAACAAACCCTGGACGGCGGCGCAACGCGAACATCAACTGGTGCGTCGCGGTCGATATGTCGAATTCAACTTACTGTATGATCGCGGCACGCGGTTTGGGCTTATGACCGGCGGCAACACCGACGCCATTTTGATGTCCCTGCCGCCCGAAGCGCGC
>JABJJH010000163.1 GCA_018660965.1 Rhodospirillaceae bacterium
GAAGGCGCGCTGGGCGCGATGGCCCATTCATCGCACAACGAGTATCGCGAAAAACTGTTCGAGGTGCAGCGGACGGAAGGCGTGAAGGCGTATCTGCAAATGCGTGATGGCCCGTACCAACCCGAACCGATGGGCCCCCGTTCCGCCAAAGGACGCGCAGCGCGTGAAGCGGAGAAATAACATTCGAGTTCCGGGCGTCAAACGAAGTCCTGAAGCCGAGGCGTTTGTGGAGAGCATCGGGGGATCTCGGGTTGGTTCGCTGTAGGGATAGTAGGCTCGCCTGTGAAGTGGCAAGCTACAGAAATGCCGCGACCAATTCGTGATGAAGGATGTCGAGGCGGTTCATATTGACACCTACGCCGTCGCCAAGGGCGTGATGGCCACCGCGCCCAGCCGCATCACGGTGCGGCTGAAGGACGGGCGCGAGGCGTGCGAGGAAACGCGCTACCCCAAGGGCCAGCACGAAGCGCCCATGACCGGCGCGGAAATCGAAGACAAGTTCCGCCGCCAGTTCAGCGCCTACCGCGACGACGCGGCGGCGACCGCCATGATCGACCTGATCGGACGGTTGGAGACGGTGGATGATGTCGAGGCGATTTTCGCGGCGTTCGGGTGAGGGGGCCAAGCCTTCATCGCACCGCCCCCGGTAATTCGCCGCCGCCTTGATCTCACCATAATGATGGTGGAGTCTGCCCTTGCTCGCGTAAGGCGTGTCCGTGCGGGTTTCGTGTTTGTGGTGTTGGAAGAGGTGAGGGGAGGAAATATTGATGCGTTTGTTGGGTTTTGGAATTTTAGTTTGGGCGCTGCTCGTTCCCCAAGTCGGCCTGTCCAAAACCGGGGACGACATACAAACCGATGCGATCACCATCGTCGATTGGCGGGTCGTCGCGGGCGATAAATCGGAATTCACCAGCGACTGCATCGGCAGCATGGCCACGCCGCTCTGCGTCGTCGACACCATGATGGCTTGCGCCGCCTGGAGCGATCCCGGCGCCGCCTATCATCCGGATCATAAGTGGCCCGCCATCTGTAAACCGCTGATTCTGGACCCAAGCAATGAAGAATATTTTCCACGAACCTTCAAATATGGATCGGTCTTGCTGCCGAAATACCACCGTGATGAATACAAGACAATTTTCTTTCCAGTCTCCGAAGATACAATGGATAATTACATGCGGGCGGAGTTAAGCATACATGGCCCCGGCATGCATGGGCGGCCCGGCGACCTCGCCACGACTATCCGGCTGCGGACTTGCGAACCGCCAAAGGAATATGAATTGCCGTATGTCAAAGGCGAGCATACGCAGTTTCGCGCGGGCTATTACGCCTTAACGAATTGCAAGGAAATATTCAAAGGCTTCAACAACACAGCGGTGATCCTGCGCCAAAACCCCGATGGAGACTGGCGGATTATTACCGTTGAAAACCCCCATCGGGATAACACCTGGACGTATGTGAAAAAAATGTTCAGGCGCCTGTTTCCCTGAATCCTATGGCGCCTTTTTGGGCCGGTAAAAATCGATCCGGGTAATTTCGCCTTTAGGGGGTTTGGTTTGGCCTTGCTTCAATTTTTTCACCCGGCTTACAACCCGCCGGTCCGCCAGCAGATTCAGGAATTGATCCCGGTCTTGGGGCGACTTCACGATGTCCCGCACCGCCTTGAACGTATTTGACCCAAACGTGCCATCGACATTTACGGACTTCTTGGACCCGGCTTTTTGGTAATAATCGTTGATGGCTTCTTGAACGTCCACGGTCCCACCACCGATGCCTTCGCGGAAGGTGGTGTCAGCGACGGCGCCCACGACCTTCGGGTCGCCCATTGCATTTAGAAGACCGGCGCCGGTTTTGAAGCCATTCGCCTTTGCCGCCGCGCCGTAGATGCGATCCTGGTAAATTCGGTAAACGCCGATGCGTTGCTTCATGGTCAAATCGACCGACTCCTTGCCCGCCGTCACGCCAATCGCGTCCAACTCCTTCGCCTTGCCGTAAAATTGTTCATTGCGCATATCATTTACGATTTTTTGAGTGATTCCAGACTTCGTTGTCCCATCTGCTTCAGACCCGCCCTCGTGTGAAAAAATGTCCCGATACATCTTGCGCTCGAATTCGGGGATTTTCATGCGATCCATCGAGTCGTTGAAATTCTTCCAATCCGGGGCAAGGACGCGAGTTTCCCATTTGACGGCGCCGTTCTTGTCCGTGGTCTTGTAGCGCGGAATTTTTGGAATCTGCCCGGCTGAAGGCGGATTGTCGGGCGCTGGTTCGTTGGGCGCCGGACCGGCGCCGGTCTCCCCCGCCGCCGCCAATTGCGGCTGGCGGTCGGGGTTTGCATTTTCATCACGGTTGTTTCCACCCGCCTCGCCGCTTTCGCCACCGCCCGCATCACCGCCGCCGTCCTCGCTTAATAACCGCAAGTCGCCCGGCGCCCGATCCGCCGGGGTTCTCGCGCGCCATTTGCCATTTTCCCACACCATGTCGTTTCGATGTTCCATGGTTCTTAACGAATTCCGGAGATCGTCATCGTCCGGCCGGTGGGCGTAGGCGTTCACGGGGCGCGGCGGCGGGCCGTCGGCCAGGCGTTTGATCCGGTCGCGGTCGGCGCCGGTCAGTTTGGACAGGACCTCGCCTTCGAAACCCGGCACGCGGTCCGGCTTTTTGGCGCCCAGTTGACGCAGGAAGTCGGCGAATTCCCGAACCGGCTGGGCGCCGTCCCCCTCGGACAGCCCAGTGCGCAGGGCGCTGGCGAACAGGTTCGGCAAATCGCCGTTGACGTTATAGTTCAACAGCCCGCCCAGCATGCGCCCATTGGACGACGCCGCTTCGTTGGAGACCTGTTTTAAATGGCGCGATTCGAACCAGGGCGCCGCCGCGGTTGACGCGGATTTGGGTTTGCGCGGCGCGGCGCGCTCGTCCGGGCCATCGCCCACCGTCGGGTCGCCAATCAAACTTGTTATGCGCCGCGCGGTGGGGCCGTCCGGCTTCATCAGGCCATCCACCTTCAAGCCCTGTTTCCGTTGAAAGCTTTTCACCCCGTTAATGATCGTCCGGGTGGGCATTGGTCGCGTGGCGATGTCGTCCAGGCCGTTGCGATTAACGTCGAGATGTCCAAGCTGGCCCAAGGCGGATTTGGTGTTCAGGATATCGTCCGGGTCCATGGTCCGATTGGCCGCAATGGTCTTCCGCAGGCGGAACGGGTTGTGGGTGGACGCGCTAAACATGATGTGTCCTCGACATGGTGAATTCCTAAAATAGGATAATAGTCTATTATAGGAACAAAGTCAAGAACAATTAGGGAGCATTTGCCCGCGTCAGTCGCGGTGGGGGACGAAATTTAATTTATGAGGTGCCTTGAAACGCTCGATAAAGGTATTATATCCTATATCATGAACTTAGCGACGCGGCTCATCATCGCGGCGCCGGGTTCCAGGCGCCGGGTTCCAAATGTATACCAATGCTATCCCATGCTAACCGAAACGGGGGGCGGGGGTTAGCATTTTGGGGTCAACTGGCCTCAAGCGGCGCGTTGAAGGGCACGCCGGGGATGTGGATGCCGTTGGGGCGCCCGTTGTTGGTCAGGCCCTCGAATTCCTTGGTCATCGCGGGGGGAAACGGCGGGCCGTCCGCGCAGGCGAGCCAGAGCCGCAGCAGATGACGTTTGTCGTTACTGTCGGCGTGGTCTTCGTAGGCGGTGCGGGAATGCAGGGTCCAGTGGTTGTTGACGACCTGAAAGTCGCCGGGCCGGAATTCCATGTCGAGGTGAAACGCCGGGTCTTCCGCCAGGGCGTCGAACGCGTCCATGGCTTCGGTTTGAAGGTCCGTCAGGCGCGGGGTTTCCGGCAACAACTGCGCCTTGCGAATGGCGCTGCGGACATAGGTGGTCACCACGCCGGGCGCGGCCTCGTCGTCGCCATTATGACGGTTGAAGACCGGCACGGAGATGTAGGGCGGTTTGTCCGACCCAACCTCGCCCCACCGGGTCCGGTAAAATGTTTGGGTGAGCGCTTCGGCCAGATCGGGACGGCGCTCGCACAGTTCATTGTACAGCGCGGCGGAACTGACGATGCTGCTCAGCCCACCGCTCTTCGCCGATTTGAGGCACAGCAACGCCACCAGATCGGAATAGTCGGTGTGATAGGGCAGGCGGGCGCTGGTCTGATAACCGCGCGCCATCGGGTCGGCGTAGTCGTGGCCGAGGTCCTTCACATGGCCCAACACATGGCCCTTGCCGTTTTGCGACACCGCGTCGTCGCCCAGGTGGGTTCCCAGCCCCCAGAACGCGACAGCGGCGGCGCGCCTGTCGTAGCGGTCGATGGGAACGCCGCGCAGTACCGAAAAACCCCGGCCCTTCAACAGGTCGTGGCGCATCTTCGCCAAGGTATCGCCCAGCACGGGCAAGGGAAAGTCGGCGCGGGCGATGTCGAGGATGTCCAGACCCTGCGCTTCGACCTCGTCGACGGCGGCGTCCAGATCCGCCACTTCGCCGGGCGTCATGACGTGCAGCCATTCGTCGCGCCGCGTCGCCATGTCGGGGCCGCGCCAGACATGCGCGCCGTCAACGGGTTGTTGCAACAGGGAATTGCGTGCGCGAAGGGCTTCGGTCATCATGCCTCACGGGATAAAGGGTCAAGGACTGTATTAAAGACGGGAAAGCGGTGTGGCGGCAAGCGCCAACCGTCAAGCCAATAAAGAGAATAATGCGAAGGGGGGGGCAGACAATGAAGGTCACGGCGGTTGAAACATTGCACTGCGACGCGGGGTGGCGGAATTACCATTTCGTCAAGCTGACGACCGAGGACGGTATTGTCGGGTGGAGCGAGTTCGACGAAGGCTTCGGGTCGCCGGGGGTGACCTCGGTGATCCAGCGGGCGGCGGAGCGCGTGGTCGGCCAATCGGTCAACGCCCATGAACGCGTCCACGCGGAACTGTACGCCAGCACCCGGCCCGCCGCCGGCGGGGTTGTCGGCGAAGGGCTCGGCGCCATCGAAAACGCCATGCTCGACGCCAAGGCGAAGGCGCTGGGCGTGCCGTGCTACGAACTGCTTGGCGGCAAGGTCCGGGACCGCATCCGCCTGTACTGGTCGCATTGCGCGACGTGGCGCATCAACCACCCCACCTACTACAAACCGGCGATCACCAGCCTGGACGGGGTCAAGGCGCTGGGCGAGGAGGTCCGGGAAAAGGGGTTCACCGGGCTGAAGACCAATATTTTTCTGTACGAAGACGGCAAGCCGAAGGGCTGGCGTCCGGGTTTCGGGTCGCCCTTCCAACCGGAATTGAACGTGGAGCGACATGTCCTGCGCAACATACGGATGCATCTGGAAGCGTTCCGGGACGGCGCGGGTCCGGATATCGACATGCTGCTCGACCTCAACTTCAACGCCAAGACCGAAGGTTATTTGAAGATCATCCGGGAGATCGCCGATCTGGACATGTTCTGGATCGAGATCGACAGCTACAACGCCGAGGCCCTGGCGTATATTCGCAGCCATTCCCCGCATCCGATCAGTTCGTGCGAAACCCTGATCGGGCTGCGCGAATTTCTGCCCTACTTCCGCGCCCAGTCGATGGACGTGGCGATTGTCGATGCGGTGTGGAACGGCGTGTGGCAATCGATGAAGATCGCGGCGTCGGCGGAAGCGCATGAGGTCAACGTCGCGCCGCATAATTTCTACGGTCATCTATCGACGATGATGAACGCGCATTTCGCCGCCGCCGTGCCGAATTTGCGGATCATGGAAATCGACATCGATCGTCTGGACTGGGACGATGAATTGTTCACCGCGACGCCGCCCATCGAAGACGGCTATCTGGTGGTGCCCGATACGCCCGGTTGGGGCACGGAACCGGACGAAGACGCCTTGCGCGCCCATCCGGTAAAAGGCGGTACGGGTCTGCTGAATTATCGAAACGATTGAGGGGGGAGACTCATGAGCGAAGATATAAACCAGGACGAAGGGGGCATGGAGCAACCGGTCAACGCCGGCCAATTCGAAATGGGGTGGGGCAGCGACGTCGTCGCCCACATGCTGCGCGAATTCAATATCGACTATATCGCGTTGAACCCCGGCGCCAGTTACCGGGGACTGCACGACAGTCTGGTGAATTATCTGGGCAATCGAGACCCGGAAATGCTGGTCGCGCTGCATGAAGAACACGCCGTCGCCATGGCGCATGGCTACGCCAAGGTGACCGATAGGCCAATGGCGGTGGCGGTGCACAGCAACGTCGGGTTGATGCATGCGACCATGGCCATGTTCAACGCGTGGTGCGACCGCGTTCCGATGCTGATTCTGGGCGCCACGGGCCCGGTGGACGCAACGCAGCGGCGGCCCTGGATCGAATGGATTCATACCGCCAAGGACCAGGGCGCGCTGGTGCGCGACTATATCAAGTGGGACGACCAACCGGCGTCGCCGGAAGCCGCCGTCGAATCCATGCTGCGCGCGTGGCAGATCACGCGGACACAGCCGAATGCGCCGGTTTATGTCTGTCTGGATTTGGGCATGCAGGAACAGAAACTGGACGCGCCCCTGGATATTCCCGACCCGGCGCGGTTTGAGCCGGGTCCGCCGCCCGCCCCCGCGCCCGACGCCATAAAACAGGCCGTCGCGTTATTGGCCGGGGCCCGCAAACCGTTGATCCTGGCGGGGCGCACGTCGCGCAACAAAGCCCGGTGGGCCGAACGGGTGCGGTTGGCGGAATTGCTGGATGCGCGCGTCCTGACCGATTTGAAGGCGGGCGCGGTGTTTCCCACCGACCATCCGTTGCATCCCATCCCGCCGATCAAACGGCCTAGCGAACAGGCGAAAACCATGATCGCCGAGGCCGACGTCATCCTGTCGCTGGAATGGATCGATCCTGCGGGCACCTTTATGCTGGCGACCGGCAGCGCCGCGACGACGGGCAAGCTGATCAATTGTTCGCTGGATTCGTTGCTGCACAATGGATGGTCCATGGATCATCATATATTGCCCGCCGCCGATGTCAGAATTTTGAGTGACCCGGACAGTGTTGTTTCCGCGCTGTTGCCAGCGCTTGAAACGAAGTTGGGGGGCGCCGCGAAAGAATCCGCGTGGCCGACGGCGGTTCCCTCCCCACCGCACGCGCCAACGGAAGAAGCGCCCGACGCGCCCATGGAACATCAGGATTTGGCCGATGCGTTGGACGCCGCCCTGGGGGGGCGACCAACGACCATCATCCGCGTGCCGTTAACGTGGCCGGGGTCGCTTTGCTGTTTTCAGGAACCGCTTGATTTTCTCGGCGGCGACGGCGCGGCGGGAATCGGTTCGGGTCCCGGTATGGCGGTCGGCGCCGCGTTGGCGTTAAAGGGAACCGGCCGGTTGCCTGTCGCGATTTTGGGCGATGGCGATACGCTCATGGGGCTGAACGCGCTGTGGACGGCGGCGAAGTACCGCATTCCGTTGCTGGTCCTCGTGTCCAACAACCGGTCCTATTACAACGACGTGATGCATCAGGAAACGGTCGCCCATACGCGCGGGCGACCGCCGGAAAACAAACTGGTTGGTCAACGCCTGGAAGACCCGACGCCGGATCTCGCCGAATTGGCGCGTGGCCTTGGCTGGAAGGCGGAAGGCCCGGTCCTGACAAGGGATGCGCTGCACGAGGTCATGAAGACAGCCGTGGCGGAGGTTGCGGCGGGCGGTTGTTGGCTGGTTGATGCGCATATTCTGCGGGAGTAGTCGATTCATTGTGAACGAGAGGGAGAGAGCGCCATGTCGGAGCTGACCAATGAGGCCGCGTTAAAAGACGCTGGCAACGATCATTTGTTGATGCACGCGTCCGCCTACAAGGCGCTGGCGAACGACGCGGGCAAACGCATTCTTGTCGAGGGCAAGGGCTGCATCGTCAAGGATATCGACGGCAACGAATTCATCGACGCCCTGGCCGGGCTTTGGCTCGTCAATGTGGGCCACGGGCGCGCTGAAATCGGGGCGGCCATGGCGCGGCAATCTGCGACCCTGGCCTACGCCAGTTCAACCCAGGCGACGACAATTCCCGCCATCCAGTTGGCGACGCATCTGGCCGAGATAACACCGGGCGATTTGTCCACGGTGTTTTTCTGCTCCGGCGGGTCGGAAGCGATTGAATCGGCGATCAAGATCGCGCGCCAATACCACTATCATAATGGCGAACCGAAGCGGCAGAAGGTCATCGGGCGGCGCGGTTCCTATCACGGCGCGACCTATGGCGCGATGAGCGTCAGCGGCACGCGACCGAATTCGGAACCCTATCACTCACCGTTCATGACCGGGGTGCTGCACGCCTCGCCGCCTTATTGCTACCGCTGCGATTTTCGTCAGACCCACCCCGGATGCGGTGTGTTGTGCGCGGATCAGATCGAACAGATGATCCAGTACGAAAACCCGCAAACAATCGCCGCCGTGGTCGCCGAACCGATATCCGCATCAAACGGAATTGTTGTGCCGCCGGACGATTATTGGCCGCGCCTTCGGGAAATCTGCGACCGTCATGGGGTGTTGCTGATCACCGACGAGGTCATCAACGGCTTTGGACGGACGGGAAAAATGTTTGCGTCTGAACACTGGAACCTCGTTGGCGACATCATGACCATGGCGAAGGGGCTGTCGAGCGGCTACGTCCCGATCGGCGGCGTCATCTGCCGCCCGCATGTTGTCGAGGCCTTCGAGGGCGATAACAAGCTGTCCCATTTGTTGACTTATGGCGGGCATGCGGCGGCGTGCGCGGCGGCGTTGGCCAATCTGGAAATCATCGAAGGCGAAGGCATGGTCGAGAACGCGGCGAAAATGGGCGCGCGATTGCTGGACGGATTGAATGGATTGCGCGGCCACCGGACGGTCGGCGATGTCCGCGGGCTGGGATTGCTGGCCGGGGTGGAACTGGTCAAGGACAAGGACACAAAGGAAAAATTCGCAGTGTCAGACAGCGCCATCGTTGACCTGAACAAGGGGTTGCAGGATCGGGGTCTGTTGACCCGGGCGGCGAATGTCATTTCGCTGTCGCCGCCCTTGTGCATCACGGAAGCGGAGGTGGATCGGATTGTCGAGATCATCGACGACAGCCTGACCGAAATGGAGAAAGGGTTATGATTGTGCCTGAGAACATGGGTGCGCGCGGGTTGGCGCACGGATTGGCGATTGAGTTCAATACCTTCAGTTTTATCGCGCGATGCAGCCGCACCGGCGCGATTGGCGTCGTGACATCGACCAATGAAATGGCGGTGGGCAGTCGGGTGCCGCACGTCAAGACGGGCGCGGGCGCGGTCGCGACACAGGCCTTGACCGACCCCCGCCTAGGGCCGATGGGACTGGATTTTCTGGCCCAGGGGACTCCTGCGGAGGATACCCTGAAGGCGTTGGTTGAAACCGACCCTCATATCGAATCGCGGCAATTGGCCGTGGTCGATGCGCAAGGCCGCGCGGCGGCGCGCACCGGCGCTAATAACAGCGATTGGAAAGGGCATTATATCGGCGACGGTTTTGTCTCCATGGGCAACCGGTTGACCAGCGGCGACGTGGTGGACGCCATGGCGGCCAGTTTCACCAGCACCGAGTCACAGGCTTTGGAAGCGCGTTTGATGCTCGCCATCGAAGCGGGCCGGGACGCGGGCGGCCAACATGGCGGGCAACGCTCTGCGGCGCTTTTGGTCTGTCACGAACTGGACTACCCCATTGTCGATTTACGCGCTGACGAATACGACGATCCAGCGGCGGAGCTTCGGCGGCTGTTCGATCTATATGAACCGCGTATTCCATATTATCGCGTCCGCGCCGCCGATCCGACAGTCGGTCCGTTCTACCTTTGGCGGGAAAAGAACCTGTCCGAATAACTAATTCAACATAACCATTTCAACGGGGAACGTTCGCTATGTCAGGAAACGGAATCAAGGAACTGGTCATCGCCGAAACCCAATCGCCGGTATATGGCGGGCGGTCCTTTGGCGATGTGGGCGCGTACGAACGGCTGTCCGGGCATGTGGTTGGCGCGCTGGACCCGAACGACCTGAAAAACGCCGGGATCGTCAACCTCGACAAGGCCCCGCGCAACAGCGATGGGTTGGTCGAATACAAGGTCGATCTTCGTATCCTGCGGCCACTCGACAAGGCGAAGGGCAACGGTTGGCTGTTCCATGAAATTCTCAATCGCGGATCGATGCGCGCGATTTGCCGCGCCAACAGCGGCCCGGCGGTCAATACGATGGATAACCCCGATGAGGCGGGAACCGGCTTTCTGATGAACGAGGGATACACCCTTGTCTGGACCGGGTGGCAGGACGACGTGGCGCGCGACGCGGGAAAGATGCGGGCGGATTACCCAATTGCGACCGCCGGGGATGCGCCAATTACCGGCGCCAGTCTGGAAGAATTCATCAATGAATCGAACGACAGGGTTTTCATCGGCGACCTGACCTATCCCGCCGCGACCCTCGAGCAATCCGGCGCCAGTTTGACCGTGCGGCTGCGGGAACGGGACGATCGGCAAACGCCGCCGGATTTGAGCTGGCGTTATCTGGACGACCGCCGCATTGAAATTACACGACCGGACGGCGACTTCGACGGCGGCGCGGTCTTCGAATTCATTTACACCGCCAAGGACCCGAGCGTGGTCGGCCTCGCCTTCGCGTCGGTTCGCGACATCGCCGGTTATCTGTGTGGGGCCGATGGCGGCAATCCGTTGGCGCAAGATGGCGCCGCGCCGCCTGAACGCGCCATGTTGTTCGGCCTGTCGCAAAGCGGGCGGTTCATTCGCGACTTTCTGTATCAAGGGTTCAATGAAGCGCTGTCGGGCGGGCCGGTGTTCGATGCGGCGGTTCCGGTTATCGCGGGGTCGCGCAAGACGTTCCTCAATCAGGCGTTCACCAAGGCCGGTCGCTATCAACGTCAACACGAAGACCACAATTACCCCGGCGATCAGTTTCCGTTCACCTATCGCACCTTGTCCGATCCGATTTCCGGCCTGACCGATGGTATTCTGGCGCGCGGCGACGCCGCCGGGGTCACGCCGAAGATCATGCATCTGGACACGGAAACCGAAATCTGGTCGGCGCGCGCCTCCCTTGTGGTGACCGACTGCGAAGGCCGGGACATTGAACAGCCGGACAATGTGCGGGTGTATCTGGCGGCGGGCATTCCCCATGGCTGGGCGGTGAAACCAGCGGCGGGCGCCATGCAAAACCCGGACAACGAAATCACCTACAGCGCCCTGTTGCGACCCTTGCTGGTCGCCATGAAGGCCTGGGTCGAAGACGGCGCAACGCCGCCACCGAGTTGCTTTCCGAGTGTCGGCGCCGGGACGCTGGTGTCCCCGGATCGCGACAGCACGGGCTTTCCGGAAATTCCCAGTGTTGTTTACAGCGGCCTCGTCAACGGGTTGCGCCTCGCCGATCACAGCGTTATCCCGCCACGCGAAGGCGCGGCCTATCCGGTGCTGGTGTCCACTGTGGATTCCGATGGCAATGGGAATGCGGGGCTACGCCACCCCGCCCTGCGGGCGCCGCGCGCGACGCTGACAGGATGGAATCTGCGCACCAAGGGTCATGCGGAAGGCGACATCTACAGCACGATAGGGTCCCGCATTCCTTTTGAGGACACGCGGGCGGAACGGTTGGCGAAGGGCGACCCAAGGCCGTCGATAGAGGAACGTTACGCCGATAACGCTGCCTACGCGGCGCAATTGCGCGCGGTGGTCGATGACATGACAGCCGAAGGATTGCTGCTGGCGGAAGACGCGGACCGGATCGTCGTTGCCGCAAAACTTGGGAACAACGTATTGACCGCCGCCTGAAGCTTTCGGGAGAGAGACCATGACGTACGAATTTTATTATTGGCCGTGGATACAGGGACGCGGGGAAGTCGTCCGCTTGGCGCTGGAATACGCCGGGGCGTCCTATGTCGATGTGGGGCGCGGGTCGGAAGACGACGGGCAGGGCGTCGCCGCGATCCGC
>JABJJH010000284.1 GCA_018660965.1 Rhodospirillaceae bacterium
ATTTCTCGGGGGTTTCGGCGCGCGGGCATGGGCAAGAAACCGAAATGGCGCCGATTACTTCAGATGGTTCGAAATTCGATAAAACGCGGTGTTTAGATTTGAATATCGACGACGGCGCCGGGGCGTGACTCCGCAGGTCCGTCGCCGCCGGGCCTGTTGGGTTGCTCGGCGCCTGCGACCGTGGTGGCCGCCGCGTTGTTTTGCGGGGCGGGGGTCGCTGCATTGGTGGACGCTGCCGCGCCTTCCGTCTGAGTCGATGCGACGCCGCCATTGCCGGTTTCCGAGCCCCCGACGGGCGCTCCAACCGGTTCGCCGCCATCCGTCTGGCCGCTGGCGCCTGATGGCTGTGTTTGGCTTTGCGCCGCAGCGCTTTCGGCGCGACGTTGTTCGGCTTCCTGGACGCGGACCAATTCGGTTCGGCTGGCCTGGGTGCGGCGCGCCGTTTGAAGGGCGCCAAGGTCCAAGGTTTCGGCGGCTCGAACATCGTCGCCGCGGACGAGTTGCAGAGGTGATCCCGATTCGTCGGGACCGAATTTTGTGGTGAAGGCGATCCGTCCGCTGACCTCGGCGGCGCTTTCTTCCGGTGCGGCCTGTTGCCGGTCCGGTTGTTGCGCATCGCCTTCGGCGGGGGGCGTGACGCGGCTGGAATCGGGCGCTTCTTCCCGTTGCCGCAACCCTTGGGTCGGGGCGGTCGGAATGAAGGTTGAATCGAATCCTGCAATCTGCGCCATGATGCCGGATTACACCTTATTTTCCTAAAATATGCAAGTTAATTTAAAAACGTGAAGAGGTAACTTTAGGATAAAAACAAGTGAAAATGGCTAATATTGCGACAAAATTTCGAAATTAGACGAACTTTTGACCGATAAGGCCGTTTTACGTTCGCGACAGTGGGTCGCACCGCGCAGGTTTGCAGCCATCGCGTCTTGCGGGCGGGCGCGCTTGCGATTAAGTAGCCCCGACCTGTCAACAGGCTACCCGGGGCAAGCTGCGGCGATTTGAATGCGTGACGAAACATCCATTGATCAATTCGATTTCGACCTGCCGAAGTCGCGCATTGCGCAGCACCCGTGTTCGCCGCGCGACGCGGCGCGTCTGCTGGTTGTTGGGGGCGAAGCGTCGGACCGGCGCATCGGCGATTTGCCGGATATTCTGAAATCGGGCGATATTCTGGTGGTGAACGACACGAAGGTCATTCCGGTGCGTCTGCGCGGGACGCGCGGCGCGGCGTCGGTCGAGGTGACCCTCCACAAGGATTTGGGCGAGGGACGGTGGCGCGCGTTCGCCCGGCCCGGACGGCGGTTGCGGCCCGGCGACCGGGTGGATTTTGCTGATGGATTTGGCGCCGAGGTGGAGTCCAAGCCCCCCGAAGGCGACGTGATCCTCCGTTTCGCGATGGCGCCGGACGCCTTGCACGCGGCGCTGGCGGCATATGGGGTGATGCCGTTGCCGCCCTATATTCGCCGTGACGATCCCGCCGCCCCCGATTCTGCAGAGGACGCGCATGATTACCAAACGATGTTCGCGGACAAGGCGGGCGCGGTGGCGGCGCCGACGGCGGGGCTGCACTTCACCGAAAAATTATCGCGGTCGCTGACGAATGCGGGGGTTGAACTGGCGCGATTGACCCTGCATGTGGGGGCGGGGACGTTCCTGCCGGTCAAGGTGGACGATATCAGCCAGCATAAAATGCATTCGGAATACGGCGAAATCGACGCGGCGACGGCGACGGCGATCAATAATGCGCGGTCGCGCGGCGGTCGCGTCGTGGCGGTGGGGACGACCTGCACACGGTTGCTGGAAAGCGCGGCGGATGATGCGGGCTCAGTGCGGCCGTTCCGGGGCGAAACCGATATCTTCATCACGCCGGGGTACAGGTTCCGCGCGGTCGACGTGATGATGACGAATTTTCACCTGCCGCGCTCGACCCTGTTCATGCTGGTCTCCGCGTTCGGCGGGCTGGACCGAATGCGCCAAGCCTACGCCCACGCCATCGAACGGGAATACCGGTTTTATTCGTATGGCGACGCCTGTCTGATTTTCCCGGAGGCGCTGCCATGAGTGGGGCCAAGACGAGTGGGGCCAAGACGAGTGGAGCCGTGACCGGGTTTTCGTTTGAGTTGATGGCTGAACAGGGCGCGGCGCGGCGCGGGCGCGTGCATACAGCCCATGGCAGTTTCGAAACCCCCGCCTTCATGCCGGTCGGCACCGCCGCCACGGTCAAGGCGATGACGGTCGATGCGGTGGCGGCGACGGGGGCGGAAGTGGTCCTGTCCAACACCTATCATTTGATGCTGCGGCCCGGCGCGGAACGGGTCGAAAAACTGGGCGGGCTGCACAAGTTCATGAACTGGCGCGGGCCGATCCTGACCGATTCCGGCGGGTTTCAGGCGATGTCGCTGACCGCTCTGCGCGATCTGGATGAAAGCGGTTTGCGCTTCCGCTCCCACATCGACGGCGCCTATCACGATCTGTCGCCGGAACGCGCAATGGATATCCAGCGCATGCTGGACGCCGACATCACCATGGTGCTGGATGAATGCACCCCGCATCCGGTGACGGCCGAAGTCGCCGCCGAATCCATGCGCCGCTCCATGCGTTGGGCGGACCGGTCGAAGGCGGCGTTCGTCGAGCGCCCCGGCTACGCCTTGTTCGGCATCGTTCAGGGCGGCGTGTTCCCGGACCTTCGTAGAGAATCGGCGCAGGCGCTGGTCGATATCGGCTTCGATGGCTATGCGATTGGCGGGCTGGCTGTCGGTGAAGGACAGGACGCGATGTTCGACGCCGTGGACGTCACTGCGCCGCATTTACCCGTGGACCGACCGCGCTATCTGATGGGGGTGGGCCGTCCCGACGACATGGTCGGCGCGGTGCTGCGCGGGGTGGATATGTTCGACTGCGTGCTGCCGACGCGATCCGGGCGAACGGGGCGAGCCTTTACAGCGCGCGGCATGTTGAACATCCGCAACGCGCGCCACGGCGACGACCCCAGGCCGCTGGAAGTGGGGTGCGCGTGTCCGGCCTGTGCCGACTATGGGCGCGCGTATCTGCATCACCTGCACCGCGCGGGCGAGATGCTGGGCGGGATGCTGTTGACGTGGCATAATTTACACTATTATCAGTCGCTCATGCGGGGTTTGCGCGACGCGATAGCAGCGGGAACGCTGGACGCCTTCGTCGCTGAATTTTATGCCCGATGGAACCAGGGCGATATCGA
>JABJJH010000412.1 GCA_018660965.1 Rhodospirillaceae bacterium
GGGGCAAGCCCGCCTGTACGCCCGCTTCGGTCAGGCATTCGACCAGCAGGAACACATAGGCCGGGCCGCCGCCGGACAGGGCGGTCACCGCGTCGATCAGGCCTTCGTCGTCGACCGAAAGCGCGTCCCCGACGGATTCCATCAAACTGCCGCACAATTCCGCCTGATTCGCCGTCACATTGGCGTTCGGGCATGTCACGGTAATGCCCTGCCCAATGGCGGCGGGCGTGTTCGGCATGGCGCGCACAATGGCGGCGCCCGCGCCCAGATGCTGTTCGAAATAACCGATGGTCTTGCCCGCCGCGATGGACAGGAACACCGTTTCCGGTTTGGCGAATCGCGCATAACCCGGCGCGACGCTATCCATTTGCTGCGGCTTGACCGCGAAGACGACGACTTCGGGATCGAAATTTCCGGGAATGTCGTCGGCGGACGCGACAATTGTCACGCCCGACGCGCCATCAAAGGACGGCGCGCCCATGGGTTCGACGACCATCACCCCGGCCGCCGCAATGCCGCTATCGCGCCACCCCGACAGCATGGCGCCGCCCATCTTGCCGCACCCGGCCAGCAACAGGGGCCGCGTCAGGGTCGCGCTCATGGCCGCTCAGGCCTCGCCGACGGGATCGAGCATCGCCGCATCCACGGCGCGCTGCGCGTCGTACCCGGCCCACAGGACGTATTGAAACGAGGGGTAAAAGCGTTCGCATTCGCTGACCGCGATATCGACCAGATCCTCCAACTGCTCCACCGCGACGGCGCCGCGCGTCAGCAGGGTATGGCGGAACATCGGCGTGCCGCTTTCCGAGCAAATCTCGAAATGACCGAACCACATGCGTTCGTTCAACAACGACAGGAGATCGTTAATCGCCCGGCGCTTTTCCGGCGACGCCTTCATATCCAGCGAGCAGGTGAAGTACAGCGCGTTCAAATCTTCGCGCCAGATGAAAAACATGCGGTAATCGCACCAGCGGCCGGAAATTTCGGCCAACAGCTCTTCTTCCCCGGAACGGTCATGCGGCCATTCGTTGGCCTGCACAATCTCTTCCATAAGGTCGAGCGGATTATTCATGGGGTCGATTAAATCAGCCGTCACAGCGGTCATCGTCGCATTCTCCTGCGGCTATTTCACGGCCCGGCGCGTTTTCCGGGACACTGACGGTCAAAACAAATTGGCGACCGAAACCCGATATGTAGTAGTGTCGGGCACCCTATCACCACAACACCTAGATTGCCACCGGGATTCGACGGATGCAAGCGGTTCCTTTCAAAAAAATCTTGTGAGCGCATTCAGTGCGGATGGCCCCGCGAATGGCACGCTTTGCAAGCCGCCCCCAAACGTTGGAGAATACGCCATGACTTTTGAAATACGCCCCCTTGGCGATGCGCTTGGCGCCGAGATAATCGGGCTCGATCTATCGGCGCCCGTGGACGAATCAACCTTCGCGAAGGTGCATCAAGCGCATCTGGACCATCTCGTCCTTGTGTTTCGCGATCAACGCCTCGACCCCCAGCACCAGATCGATTTTTCCAGACGCTTCGGGCCGCTGGATCATCACCCCTCGGACGACGCGGTTCTGCCCGACTTCCCCGATGTTCTGGTGCTGTCCACCAAACGCGAAAACGGCAAATATATCGGCCTGCCCGACGCGGGACCGATGTGGCATTCGGACCTCGCCTACCGCAAACAAACCGCCCTGGGGACAACGCTGTACGCGCTGGAAACGCCCGATTCCGGCGGCGACACCCGCTTCGCCAACATGTACAAGGCGTATGAGGCGCTGCCGAAGAATTTGAAGGACGCTGTTGCGGGCAAGCGCGCCGTCTTCCTCGCCGGGCGCAACAACGCCAACCGATCCTTCAAACGGACCCTCAACCAGACGCAGCGCGACGCCACCCCCGCCACGGGCCACCCCGTCATCCGAACGCATCCGGAAACCGGTCGGAAATCGATTTTTGTCAGCGCCCAGCACACCATCGCCATCGAGGATATGCCGGAGGGCGAATCGGCGGAACTTCTGGCGGCGATTTTCGCGCACGCCGCCCAAGACGAATTCGTCTATACGCATAAATGGCGGGTGGGCGATTTGACGTTCTGGGACAATCGCTGCGTCCAGCATATCGCCGATTTAAGCCGGATCGACGACCCGACCTATATCCGTCACATGCACCGCACCACGATAGAAGGCGACGCGCCGTTCTGATCAGTCCTGCGGCGCGGCTTTCGCGCCTGGTTTCGCGCGGGGCTTTCGCGTCGGCTTCTTCGGCTCTTGTGCTTTCAGCGCCGCTTCCAGCGCGACGACCCGCGCTTCCAGCGCTTCCTGTTCTTCACGCGCCTTCGCCGCCACCGCCTTGACCGCCTCGAATTCGTCGCGGGTCACCAGATCCAAATCGGACAGCAGCCGCTCCAGCCGCGCCTTGACCATCGCTTCGGCTTCGCCGCGCACGCCGGTCAGCGCGCCCATCGCCCCGTTGGCGACGCGCGCCAGATCATCCAGTAATTTATTGTCGGTCTGCATGTGGTTCTCCCATCCGGACAACGTCCCGTTTGATATGGGCGAAGGGGCCGCCCGATGCAACCCGTCTTGCGGTTAAGCGCACGCCTCGCCTATAAGAAGCGCATGCATTTTAAACCCTGAACGTTGGGCGTATTCATGATCGTTGTCACCGGCGGCGCCGGTTTTATCGGCTCCAACCTAGTCGCCGAACTCTGCGCACGCGGCGATGCGCCCGTCGTCGTTTGCGACTGGATGGACGCGCCGGAAAAGTCCGCCAATCTGGGCAAACACCGCGTCGAAGCGCAGATCGAGCCCGGCGAATTATGGGGCTGGCTGGACGAACACGGTGACGCGGTCACGGCGATATTCCACATGGGCGCCTCATCCTCCACGGTGGAAACCAACGTCGATTTCATCCTCGACACCAATCTCGATTATTCCCTGCGGCTGTGGCGGTGGTGCGCATCGAACGACGTGCGACTTATCTACGCGTCCTCGGCGGCGACCTATGGCGATGGCGCAAACGGTTTTGTCGACGACAACGACCCCGCCGCGCTCGCCAGCCTGAAACCGTTGAATTTGTATGGCTGGTCGAAAATGGCGTTCGACCTCAACGCGATTACCTTGGCCCACGCCGGGGTGCAGCCGCCACAATGGGCGGGCCTCAAATTCTTCAATGTCTACGGGCCGAACGAATACCATAAGGGCGGACAGCGAAGCCTGGTGGTTCAATTGTTCCAGCAAATCAGCGATGCCGGCGGCGCGCGGCTGTTTCGCTCGCACCACCCCGATTACGAAGACGGCGGACAGCTCCGCGACTTCGTGTGGGTCGGCGACTGCGTCGATATCATGCTGTGGCTGTTCGACAACCCAAAAGTCAACGGGGTGTACAACGTTGGTACGGGGCGGGCCCGCAGCTTCGCGGATTTGGCGCGTGCCTGTTTCACCGCGATGGGCCAAGCGGAAAACATCGACTATATCGACACGCCGGCGAATATCCGCGCGCATTACCAATACTTCACGCAAGCCGACATGACGCGGCTGCGCGCGGCGGGATATGCAACGCCGCCCACCGCGCTGGAAGACGGCGTGCGCCGGTATATTCAAGACTATCTTTCCACCAACGACGCACACAGGTGATTGCGGATGGACTTTCCCAATATCGACCCGATCATCTTTCAAATAGGCCCCTTTGCGTTGCGATGGTATGCGCTCGCCTATGTCTTCGGGTTGGTCGGCGCGTGGCGCTACGGTATCTGGCTGGCCCGCCGGGAACCCCGAACCGTAACGCCGCAACAGTTCGACGATTTCCTCGTCTGGGCGACGTTCGGCGTCATTCTGGGGGGACGACTGGGATACGTCTTGTTCTATCAGCCGGGATACTTCTTCGCCCATCCTCTGGAAATTCCCCAGATGTGGCGCGGCGGCATGTCCTTTCATGGCGGGTTGCTGGGCGTCATCACGGCCATGATCCTGTTTGCGCGCCGCCACGCCATCCCCTTGCTGGGCCTGACCGACATCGTCGCGGCGGCGGCGCCGATTGGCCTGTGTCTGGGCCGGTTGGCGAATTTCATCAACGGCGAATTATGGGGACGGGTGACCGATGCGCCCTGGGGCGTTGTCTTCCCGCGCGCCGGTCCCTTGCCGCGCCATCCCAGCCAGCTTTACGAATCCGTCCTGGAAGGACTGGTTTTGTTCACGATATTGACGGTGATGGTCAACGCGGGCCGCGCCCGGTTCCGGCCCGGCCTGACGACCGGCGTCTTCCTGATCGGCTACGCCCTGGCCCGCATTCTGGTGGAAACCGTGCGGGAACCGGATTCGTATATCGGACTGCTCGCGTTTTCGACCACCTGGGGGCAATGGTTGTCCTTGCCGATGCTGGGCCTCGGCCTCTATCTGGTCTGGCGCGCGCAAACCAAGGACCCCGTGACCCCCGCCACATGAATGCATTGGCCAAAATCCTCGCCAGACGCATTGCGCTGCAAGGCCCGATCACAATCGCCGACTACATGGCGGAAGCGCTGGGTCATCCAAAACACGGGTACTATAGAGTGCGCAATGCGTTCGGCGCCGATGGCGATTTCATCACCGCGCCGGACATCAGCCAGATGTTTGGCGAATTGATCGGCCTGTGGTGCGTGGAAGTCTGGGACCGGATAGGGCGCCCGGCGCCGTTCAACCTCGTCGAACTGGGGCCGGGACGCGGCGCGCTGATGAGCGACGCCCTGCGCGCCGCCGCCGTGGTTCCGGAATTTCGCGACGCCGCCGCGCTTCATTTGGTTGAAACCAGTCAACGGCTGCGACAGGTCCAGCGCGACGCCCTGGCCCAGCGCGATATCGGTTGGCGGGACGTGTCCTGGCACAACGGGTTCGATCAACTTCCCGATGGCCCGTGCCTTATCGTCGCCAATGAATTCCTCGACGCCCTGCCCGCGCATCAATTCGAATGCACGCCCCAGGGCTGGCGCGAACGGCTGGTCGGCCTTTCCAAAGACGGCGATTCACTGCAATTGGCGTTGGCGCCCGGTCCAACCCCGGCGCTCTCGCTGTCACCTACCGGGGCGCCCGCCGGACTGGATCCCGCCGGACTGGGTAATGACGATATTGGCGCCATCCGCGAATTCCAACCCACCGCGATAACGCTGACCCGCGCCATCGCCGACCGAATCGGGCAAGCGGGCGGGGCCGCCTTGATAATCGATTACGGCTATGACGGCGGCGCCGGCGACACCCTGCAAGCTGTCCGCAAACACGCCTTCCACGATGTCTTGCAGACTCCCGGTGAGGCGGATTTGACCGTTCATGTCGATTTCGCCGCACTCCGCCATGCAATTGGAAGCGCGGCGCAAAGCTTTGGGCCCATCGGGCAAGGCGAATTCCTGAGCGAACTCGGCATCGCCGTGCGCGCACAGATGCTCATGAAATCCGCATCCCCGGCGCAAGCAAAAGATATCGCGACCGCCCATCACCGCTTGATCGACGCGGACGAAATGGGCACCCTGTTCAAGGTGTTCGGCGTTGCGCCCAACGGCGCCGCGGCCCTACCCGGATTCGATCAGGAAGTCGCCCCATGACCGATACGGTCACGATGATTCAAGCCGCCGCGTTGCGCGAGGCCGCACCAACAATCCGCCACGCCTTTTTCACCCGGCGGGGCGGCGTCAGCACGGGAATATACGCCGGGCTGAATGTCGGATTCGGGTCCGATGACCGGCGCGAACACGTCGTTGAAAACCGCCGTCGCGCGATGGCCGCGCTTGACCTGCCCGCCGGCGCCCTCACCACGCTGTACCAGGTGCATAGCGCCGACGTGGTGATCGCCAAATCAGGCGGAGACGATAGCGAATCGGCGCCGAAAGCGGACGCCTTGGTGACCACAGAACCCGGCGTCGCGTTGGGAATTCTGACCGCTGATTGCGTCCCGGTGCTGTTCGCCGACCGTCGCAATGGCGTCATCGGCGCGGCGCATTCCGGGTGGAAGGGCGCCGAATCGGGTGTGCTGGAGGCGACTGTGGCGGCGATGATCGACCAGGGCGCGCAGCGCGCGGACATCGTAGCGGCGGTGGGTCCGGCCATCGCCCAGGAATCCTATGAAGTCGGCCCAATTTTTCCCGACCCATTCCTGGCCAAATCACCGGACAACAGCCGGTTTTTCAAACCCTCGCGTCGCGCTGGGCATTTCATGTTCGATTTGACCGGATTTGTCGCGGCGTCTCTCCACGCCCTGGAATTGGGCGGGGTCGAGCATGTTGAACACGACACCTATGCGGCGCCCGACGAATTCTACAGCTATCGCCGGGCCACGCATCAGGGTGAACCGGATTATGGGCGGGGCTTGTCGGCCATAGCCCTGTTCGACGGTTAACGCGGCGGACGGATACAAACGATGCCCTATTTAATACAACTATTCGCCCTCTTGTTTTTGGGCCTGCTGGTGAGTTGTGTTTTTCTTTAAGCGTTTATTCCCGGTAATTTTGGTGTCGGCGCTTTTGATCGGCGCCTGCGGGCCGTTGCCGAAGCCCTTTAAACCGGACGTAAATGGCGGCGCTCCCAGTCCGTTCGAACAGTTGGGCGACATTCCCGGAATCGTCGTCGCGCCCGTCGAAAATACGCCGCCCGGCGTTGGCGGCCCCATCGCCGATTCGATTGCGGAGTCGCTGCGCCGGGCCAACACCCCAGCAACCACCGCCGGCGCGCTACTGGACGGTTACCTTCTGGAAGGGCGAGCAAGAACGATTACATGGGGCGCCCGCCATTCAATCGTCATCGACTGGACCCTGACCGACCGCCGAGGCGCCATACTGGATCAACGCTCGACAAACGTCGTAACGGACATTCCCGTTCAAGCGAACACGCCCGTCCAGAACAGGCCGGACGAATGGAGCCTTTGGCGTCACGTCGGCGAGGCCGATTTGAAGACCACGTCGCAAACCATCGCCTCGGCGCTCGCAGCACTCTTGCAACGAAACATCCCCGTCCAGCAAGCCCGACCCCGACCGCTTCTGGGCGTGGCCTCGGTTACCGGCGCAAGCGGTGACGGAAACGAAAGCCTGCGGCGCGCCTTCGAAGCCGTCCTGCGCCGGACGGGCCTGCCGGTCGCCGCGACGCCCGACGCCGCGACCGTGCGCATCCATGGCGTGGTGAAACTGACTGATTTGGAGGGCGGGCAAAAGAAACTCGACATCACCTGGACTTTCCGGCGCCCCGACGGCGCGGAAATCGGTGTCATGACGCAACATAACGCGGTGCAGGACGGACAAGTCAAAACCCGATGGGGCCCCCTCGCCTATGACATCACGCTGGCCGCCATCGACGGCGTCGTGAACATCCTGCGGAAAATGGACGCGTACGACGCCATCACACGGCCATAAGCGGCCTTAAAAAGGTGCGCCGCCCCCTTGTCGCGCATTAAGACGACAAATGGTTCAAAGCGTCGTTTACACACCCACGCCGCCCTGATATAGACTCCGGCGCATTGCGTGGCGTCTCCCGGCGCTTTGCGCGGCGTTTCAGCGAATATTTAAGGACTCGGTATGAAAATTCTGAGTGGCAATAGTAACCGGCCCCTGACGGAGGCTATTGCGGCCTGCCTCAACGCGCCATTGACGCAGGCCTCGATCCGGCGATTTTCCGACATGGAAGTCTTCGTTGAGATTTTGGAAAACGTCCGCGGCGAAGACGTCTTCGTCGTTCAGTCGACGAGCTACCCCGCAAACGATAATTTAATGGAGCTGCTTGTCAGCATCGACGCGCTGCGGCGCGGATCGGCGCGACGCATCACCGCCGTGATCCCCTATTATGGCTATGCGCGCCAGGACCGAAAAACCGGCCCCCGGACGCCGATATCGGCGAAACTGGTCGCCAACCTCATCACCAAGGCGGGCGCGGATCGTGTTTTGACGATGGATTTGCACGCGGGCCAGATCCAAGGCTTTTTCGACATCCCAACCGACAATCTGTTTGGCGAGCCGGTCTTTGCGAAGGATATCCGGGAGAACACGAAAAAAGGCGAGGAAATCGTCATCGTGTCCCCCGATGTCGGCGGTGTGGTGCGCGCCCGGGCGATCGCCAAACGCCTCGACGCCGACCTTGCGATTATCGACAAGCGGCGTGAAAAGGCGGGCGTATCCGAAGTCATGAACATTATCGGCGACGTGGAAGGGCGACGCTGCGTTCTGATCGACGACATCGTGGATTCAGCCGGCACCCTGTGCAATGCCGCCGAGGCCCTGATTGGCGCCGGCGCGAGTGCGGTTCAAGCCTATACGACCCATGGCGTATTGTCCGGCGGCGCGGTGTCGCGGGTCGCGTCGTCGCCGCTGGAAAGCCTGGTGACGACGGACAGCATTCAGGCGACCGA
>JABJJH010000162.1 GCA_018660965.1 Rhodospirillaceae bacterium
ATCGTGCGCAATCGTGCGATGTTCGGCCTTGGCGTGCCGGGAGTCGTGCATATGCGCCACACCTGGCTGGAGGAAAACCGGTTTTCGCGCGGCCAACCGGAAAACGGGGCGGAGCTTGCCGACGACTTGCAACGCTTTTGCGACCTGCATGGCGGGGAGACCATCGCGGCCTGCATCGTCGAACCGATCGCGGGGTCCATTGGCTGCTACGTGCCGCCGAAAGGGTATCTGGAACGCCTGCGCGAGATTTGCGACGCGAACGGCATCCTGTTGATTTTCGATGAGGTGATCACGGGCTTTGGCCGTCTGGGCGAAAATTTCGCCGGTCAGCGGTTCGGCGTTGTGCCCGATTTGATGACCATGGCCAAGGCGTTGACCAACGGGTCGATCCCCATGGGCGGCGTCGCGGCGAGTGAAAATGTCTATAAAACAATCACCGAAGCCGCGCCGGAAACCGGCATCGAGTTTTTTCACGGCTATACCTACACCGCCCATCCGGCGGCCTGCGCGGCGGGCATCGCCTCGCTCGACATTTACGAGAGCGAGGGGCTGTTTGAAAAATCCGCCGCCATGGAGGACTACTTCCTGGATCAATTATTCGCCATGCGGGAGTCCGATATCGTCACCGATATTCGCGGCATCGGCCTGCTGGGCGCGTTTGATCTGGCGGCGAAGGACGAAACGCCGGGTCTGCGCGGGGGACAGGCGGTGAAGGATTTCTATAACGCCGGCGTTCTGGTGAAAATGACGGCGGACACGGTAATTCTCGCGCCGCCCTTCGTCGCGGAAAAGGCGGATATCGACCGGATGTTCGACGTCATTCGCGGCGTCGTCGCGACACTATAACCGTATCGGGGCAACCGCATCGGCGTAACCGCATCGGCTGGAAGGGCGTATCGAGTGAACAAGGCGAACCGGGACCCGTATCTGTTGACGCCGGGTCCGTTGACGACATCGGCGGACACCAAGGCCGCGATGCTGCACGATTGGGGGTCGCGCGACGCGGCGTTCATCGACATCAATCGCCGGGTGCTGGACCGGCTGGTGGAATTGGCGAATGGTCAGAACACCCACGTCGCCGTGCCGTTGCAGGGTAGCGGCACGTTCGCGGTTGAAGCGATGGTCGCGACCTTCCTGCCGCGCGACGGCAAGGCGCTGATCCTGATCAACGGCGCCTATGGTCACCGCATCGCGACGATTTGCGACTATCTGGGCCGCGCTTATAGCACCTATGAAACCGACGAGGATGTCCCCCCCGACCCGGAATATGTGGCGGCTTGTTTGGCGGACGATCCGGCGATCACCCATGTCATCGTGGTGCATTGCGAAACGACGTCCGGCATTCTGAACCCGGTGGCCGACATCGCTGCCGTGACGGCGGCGGCGGGGCGGCGGTTGTTGATCGATTCCATGAGCGCGTTCGGCGCCTTGCCCATGGATGCGGGTGAAATCCCCTTCGACGCGCTGGCCGCATCGGCGAACAAGTGCCTGGAAGGCGTGCCGGGAATCGGCTTCGTCTTGTGCCGCAAGGAGGTCCTGATCCAAAGCGCGGGCAACGCACATTCGTTGAGCCTGGATCTGATCGATCAATGGACGGCGATGGACAAGACCGGCCAGTGGCGCTTCACGCCGCCAACCCATGTGGTCGTCGCTTTTGAACAGGCGTTGCGCGAACACGAAGCCGAAGGCGGCGTCGCCGGTCGCTACGCGCGTTACCGCGAAAATTGCGATATTCTCGTGTCCGGCATGCGCGCCCGGGGGTTTACGCCGTTGCTCGACGATTCCTTGCAGGCGCCGATCATCGTCACCTTTCACATGCCCGATAATCCGAAATTCGAATTCGGCGCGTTTTACGACCGGCTTCAGGACAAGGGCTATGTCATCTACCCCGGCAAGCTGACCAAGGTGGACAGTTTCCGCATCGGGTGCATCGGACGGCTTGGCGCGATGGAAATGCAGGGGGCGTTGAAGGCCATTGACCAGACTCTGACGGAAATGGGTGTTCAATTGGGAAAAGTCCCGGCATGACCGATTCCAACCCCGTTACGCTGCTTACGGTGAATGGCAAGGTTTACACGTGGCCCTCGGCGCCATTGGCGGTGGTTTGTGTCGATGGCTCTGAACCGGCCTATATGGATGAAGCGGTCGCGGCCGGCGCCATGCCCTGGCTTGCCAAGGCGCGTGC
>JABJJH010000160.1 GCA_018660965.1 Rhodospirillaceae bacterium
CCGAGCGACGCGAAACCCGCCATCGTGTTTCCGCACGAACCGCCGGAGCTTTCAGTCGCCGCCCCCATTTTATCGTACAGGAACGCCGCGCGATCCGGGTCGATCAGCATCATGCCGCCCTTCGCGAGGTCATGTTCGGCCAGAAAGGAGTCGTCGGCCTGGGCGACGATGTCGACCAGCGCGTTGCCAATGCCGACAAGATCGTATTGAGTCATGAAAATTCCTTGTTGAGGTTCGGATGGTTACCGTTCACGCCGTTATAGCAGCGCCGGGGAGCGGGCGAAAGCGGGCGCCGCTCCTCTTGCCACGGAGCCGTTGGCGTCTTATGTGCTTTCGGAACATCGTTGGCCTTAATCAGAAAACCGGACCGGATCATGGGTGTACTCGACTCTCTTTTCAGCGCCATCGCGCAATTAACCGACCCGCGCTTGCGACGCGTGGTCTGGATTGGCGTCCTGGGGTCGTTGGCGATATTCGTCGTCCTGTGGAGCGCCTTGGGATTTTTAACCGGCGCGCTGGACTGGACGCAGATTCCCTATATCGGGTGGTTGTTCGACTGGTTGGGCGACGCGGCGTCGTGGCTGGGCGGCCTGGTGTTCCTGGCCTCTATCCTCATTGTGTCGTTCATATTGTTTCCTGCCGTCGTAACAATCATCGTCGGGTTTTTCCTGGAGGAAGTCGTCGGCGCGGTCGAGGCCAAGCATTATCCCGGCCTGCCGCCAGCGCGCGCGCAACCCACCGCCGAAGTTCTTGGCGTAACGGTCCGGTTCGCGCTGTTGGTTATCGGGGTCAACATTCTGGCGCTGCCATTCTACCTGCTGTTGATATTCCTGCCGCCGATGAACATCGTCCTGTATTATCTGTTGAACGGGTATCTGGTTGGTCGGGAATATTACGAACTGGTCGCCCTGCGCCGACTGGAGCCCGAACCCGCGCGACGCCTGCGCAGGGCGCATAAGGGGCGAATGCTTTTTGCCGGGGTTTTGCTGGTCTTCTTCATGACCATTCCCATTATCAATTTCGTCACGCCCGTCGTCGCGGCGGCGTTCATGGTGCATGTTTTTCAGAATTTACCCCGCCGTTCAGAATTTCTCTGATCCCTTTTCAACCATGCGAGCGGAGGATTATTTTGCTTTCGAAACCCCCGCAGGACATGGTAGTTGTGATCCCTGACAAGCGCTGCCGGTTAAGGCGTTGTTGCGCCTTAACCGGCAGCGCTTTAAAACACAGAATATACTTAGACCAAGGACAATTCATGACCGACGATAATACGCCCGCTCCGCAAGTTCGACCGGATCCGTCGCGCCGGGTCGTTGATATCCCCGGCCCCAATACCAGGCGTCGGCAGTCTCCTTCGGACGGACAAGGAAAAAAGCTTCTGGTTGGTCGGGAAATTCGCCTATCCGGTGAAATCACCGCCTGTGACACGCTGGTCGTCGAAGGCTCGGTCGAAGCGACGCTGACGGATAGTCGGGTCATTGAGGTCGCCCAATCGGGCGTTTTCAAAGGAGCCGCAGATATAGAGATCGCGGAAATCAGCGGACACTTCGATGGCGACCTTATCGTTCGACAGCGCCTTTTGGTCGAAAGCACAGGTCTGGTGACGGGAACCATTCGCTACAAGGAACTGGAAATCGAACGCGGCGGTCGAATTTCCGGCGACGTTCGTGAAATTTCGGACTCCGATGGCCCGCTGTCCGCCAACACGCCCAGCAACGATTAAAATTTCACGGCGTCTTACGTTGGGTCGTTACGCGGTCCTGTTGGCGTTCGGAGCCCTCTTCCTCGCAACCGCTTGCGGCGCGCCGAACAATGCGCGACAAACCGCGCCACTCACGACGACCGCAAAGCAATCGGCTCCGACGCCGAAGCCGACCGGCGCATCGAACAAGTCCAAACTCGACCCTTCAATTCAGCCCCCAAGCGCGTCCCCCGCAAAAACCAGTCTGGCCAGTGCGCCTAAAGCCGCATTGCCTAAAGTAGCATCGCCAAAACCCCAAAAGGGACCGCCCCCGTCGCCCGAACGCCTACTCGGCATGAACGGCGCCGCTGTCACTGGATTGCTGGGCGCGGCGAATTTGGTGCGGCGCGACGGTGATGCGGAAATATGGCAATACCGCAACGATCACTGCGTTCTGGATGTTTTTCTATATGGGCCCGGCCCGTTAAGCGTCGCCCATGTGGATCTGAGGAAGCGGCGGCGTGGAACGCAGAAAAAGACCGCCTGTTACGCCGAACTGGCGAGCAAGGCGCACGCGGGAGGCTGACATCGAACCGGGCAGGGGTTTGCGTTACGACAATTTCGCCTTGTAGCCGCAAACGTCGCGCACGATGCAGGCGCCGCAATCCGGTTTTCGCGCCTTGCAGACATATCGTCCGTGCAGGATCAGCCAATGATGGGCGTGGCGCTTGTACGTTTCAGGAATTCGTTTTTCCAGCCTTTTTTCCACCGCGAGCGGCGTTTTACCCGGCGCGAGGCCGGTTCTGTTGCCCAAGCGGAAAAGATGCGTATCGACCGCAATCGTTGGGTGACCGAATGCATTGTTCAACACGACATTGGCCGTCTTGCGTCCGACGCCGGGCAGCGTCTCGAGCGTTTCACGGTCTTCGGGCACAACGCTACCATGATGGTCGATCAACTGGCGGCTAAGCGCGTAGACGTTCTTCGCTTTGTTGTTGAAGAGCCCGATGGACTTGATGTAATCGCGAATTTTCGCCTCGCCCAACGCCAACATTTTTTCCGGCGTGTCGGCGGCTTCGAACAGCGGGCCCGTCGCCTTGTTCACGCCGACATCGGTGGCCTGCGCCGACAGCACGACGGCGACAAGAAGCGTGTAGGAGTTGACGTAATGAAGCTCCCCCTTCGGTTCCGGGTCGGCTTCCTGCAACCGATGGAAGAACGTCTCGATGTCCGCTTTTTTCATCATGGCGCTTTACGGCGGCCTCTTTGAAATCCATGTGAACCAGGATCAAGCGTTAAGCGAAAGCCTGTTCAATATCAAACCAAATCCATACGCCGACCTTGTATTCCGGTCTCGGAATCTGGACTCGGGTCGCCGCGAAACCGTATGGTGATCGAACCATGACCCACGCGCCAGACATCAAAGACCCGTCTGTTTATTTCGACGCGGCGCTGCGTCCGCACCGCAGCCTCGACCGGACCGGGTTTTTAATCGTCATGACCCTCGCTGTGGTCTTCGGGTTCACCATCGGCGTCGGTTTCATGCTGATCGGCGCGTGGCCGGTGCTTGGGTTTTGCGGCGCGGAGATACTGCTTCTCTACATCGCGTTTCGGATTAATTATCGCAGCGGCCAATGGTTCGAACATCTCGTATTGTCCGACGATGGGTTGCTGGTGCGCCGGTACGGTCCCCGGGGCGAAGTCGGGCGCTGGGAATTTGAACCAAGCTGGCTGCGCATTTATATCGACGAAGAACGCCCGCATGGCGGCGCGCTGACCCTGTCCAGTCATGGCCGGTCGCTGGCCATTGGCGGCTTTCTAACGCCCGGTGAACGTTCGGAAGTCGCCGCCGCGCTCCAGGAAGCCATCGCGCAGTATCGACGCCCGCCCAAATTACCCTAACCACGCTCACCCTAAAAGGAGACGCCGATATGACAAAAGGGCCCTTACTGGCGCTAGCCGCCGCCATCATAACGATACCGTTGATTCAAGCGGCGGGACCACTTATCGCCGCCAAGCCCGCCATCGCCGGCGCGCCGGGCGCGACGTCCTTCGCCATCACGACATCGGGCCAGAGCCCGGTCATGGCGTGGCGCATAAACCAGACCTCTGGCGCGGTTTCTGTCTGCCATACGTACGACCCGAATAGTGCGCCGCGCTGCACGCCCTGGAGCAAAAATTAACGAAGGCGCAGCCCTACCCGTCGAAGCCTAGCACGCTCTTCATGGAATACAGCCCGGCGGCGCGGCCCTTCGTCCACTGCGCCGCGCGCACCGCGCCGGCGGCGAAAACCTTGCGGCTGCCGGCCTTGTGGGTCAGCTCCACCCGTTCGCCTTCGCCGGCGAACACCACGGTATGATCGCCGACAACGTCACCGCCG
>JABJJH010000159.1 GCA_018660965.1 Rhodospirillaceae bacterium
GAATCCTCTCTCCCCGACCAGGTATTGAAACCGGTTTTCGTTGGCCACATTTCGGGGCTTGGCGGATAACCGGTTTCAATTTTTTTATGGGATGCCCCAAACTATCGGAGACGCCGACGTGCCGTTTATCGCCCCCCGCATGGATCGAATAGAAACGACCGCCAGTTCCGCGATGACCCAGCGCGCACGCGAACTGGTTGCATCCGGCATGAATGTGATTGCGTTGACGCAAGGTCAGCCCGACTTCGAGACGCCAGAACATGTCAAGGAAGCCGCCATCGCCGCGATGAGTGCGGGCGACACCCGCTACACGCTGGTCAGCGGCACGCCCGCCATGAAAGAGGCCATCGCAGCCAAGTTCCAGCGCGAGAATGGGTTGGATTACGGGCTCGACCAGGTCATCGCGGGAACGGGCGGCAAGCAAATCATCTACGATGCGATGATGGCGACGATCCAGCCCGGCGACGAGGTGATTATTCCCGCCCCGTATTGGATGACTTACGCCGACATTGTGGGTCTTTTCGATGGGATTCCGGTCATCGTGCGCTGTGCGCGGGAAAATGGCTACAAGCCGACGCCGGAACAGTTGGAAGCGGCGATTACCCCGAATACGAAATGGATAATTCTAAATTCACCGAACAACCCCAGCGGCGCAACCATCAGCCGCCCGGAAATGAAGGCGTTGACCGATGTGCTGATGCGCCACTCGCATGTATATGTCCTGGCGGACGATATGTACGAGCACATCGTGTTCGACGACCTCGAATTCGTGACCCCCGCACAGGTTGAGCCGGGCCTGTATTCACGAACCCTGACCTTAAACGGTGTGTCCAAGGCCTATTCCATGACGGGATGGCGATTGGGCTATGCGGGCGGCCCCGCCACCCTGATTTCGGCAATGGCCAAGGCGCAGTTGCAAAGCACGGGCAACCCGTCGTCGATCAGCCAGGCGGCCGCCGTGGCGGCGTTGAACGGTCCGCAGGACATCGTGGTCGAACGCACGCGGGAATTTCAGGAACGTCGGGACCTTATCGTCGGCCTGTTGAATCAAGCCAACGGTCTGCAATGTCACCGGCCCGAAGGGGCTTTCTACGCCTATCCGGATTGCAGCGCGTTAATGGGCGCGAAGACGCGAGAAGGCGACGTGATCGAATCCGATGCGGACTTGGCGATGTATTTCCTGGAATCGCATGGGGTTGGGTTGGTGCATGGCGCGGCCTACGACGTATCCCCCCATATCCGGGTTTCGTTTGCGACCTCCACCGAAAATCTGATCGAAGCGGGAACCCGCATCCAGCGCGCCTGCGCGGCGTTATCTTAACGCCAGGTCAGGACCCAATAAACGCCGAGATGCTCCGGTTGACCTCGTCGGGGCGCTCCAACATTGTGAAATGCCCGATATCCGCCACGGTGTCGAATTGAACCGACGGCGATTTCACGGCGGTGTCGCGCACATAGGCCATATAGTCCGTGACCTCGCCGGCGCGAACCGGCGCGCGCAGCGTATCCGGATGGGGCTGGGTGCTTTGCAGGACTAAAATTGGCGCACTTACTTCGGACAGGACGGCGTCTATTCTGCCCGCGTCCCAGCGGTGGATGCTGATAGAGGACGCGACGCCGACGGCTTCCGGCGTCGTGGCGCATTGTTCGATCGTCGCATCGCGCAAGACGGGATCGCTGTCGGCGGTGAACATGGCGGCGAACTGGGCGCGGTGGTAAGCCTCATACCCTTGATCGCGCACAGCGTCGCGGATTCGGGCTTCCCGTTCGTCGGCGCTGCCGCCCGCGGTGCGTCGGCTGCCATCGACCAGCACAATATTGCGGACCCGCGAGGGTTCAATCCGGCATGCTTCAATCACCACCCGGCACCCCATGGAGTGCCCGACAAGCGTAACGTCGTTCAAATCAAGATGGCTCAGCAACGCGGCCACGTCCGCGCCGAAACTTTCGACGCAGACGGGGTCGTCGCCAACGCTGGATTGACCATGGCCCCGCAAATCACACGCGACCACCTTGTGCGTTTCGCTAAAATGCGCGACCTGGAAACGCCAGTTCTCCAGACTGCACGTCAGGCCGTGGACGAAGACGATGGGGTTGCCGGTCTCGCCGTGTGTTTCGTAACGCAGGCGCGCGCCATTCCGTTCGAACCATTTCGAGGCTGTTTTAGGGGCCATGGTTATTCCTTCAAGCCGGATGAAATTGTCGGTCGATGGGCAGTAATTGTTCGCCCAGCATATCCTTCAGGACCACCTCGCGGACGTCTTCCGGGTCGAGGTTGTTGGTTTCGATCATGTCCTGGGACGCTGCCAGAATTGCGTCCACGTCCTGCATCAGCTTGTAGCGCTTGAACAGATCTTCCCGATGGAGGCCCATCGACTCGCCGATCAGTTCCATGAAATTTACGATCTCAAAGGGCCAAGCGTCTTCGTGCGCGCAGAGTTCCCGGTGATCGGCATGGTAGACGCCCGCCAACGTCGTGACCTTCGCATCTTCCGCCGCCTTGAACGTGTTGGCCAACAAATCCTGCCGGGCTTCCGGCATGGCGCGAAGCGATGTCATCTGATAGCCGATTCGGGGCATGTTCAAATCGACATACTCCAACCCTGGTATGGCCGACAATAGATCGATGACAGCTTCGGTGACTCCGATAGCCCCGGGGTATTCGTGCAGGGCGACCCGCTTATTCACCGGCGTGGTCAGCAATGGCCGCAATGCGTCCAACCGCCGCGCCAGATAGACTGCAAACATCGTCATGTTGAAGGGCGGTTCTTCCGCATCGTTCATGCTCGGCGCCACTGTTTCGCTGAACTGTATTTGACAGGTGGGGCACCAGGACAGGACTTCAGCGGTCTTCGTTTGGGCGAATCGTTCAAGCGTTTTGTACCCCTGGCGACCAGCGTTCGTCGTATCGCCGGGCCGCATTTGCAGGATGCCGCAACAATTGGCGGGCCCGCCATGTACTTCATAGCTGACGCCCAGCCGGTCCAGCACGTCCAGGCACAGCAATCCGATATGCGGCGTCCGCAACATGTTGCAACCCGTGTAGAAGACGAGGTCCGGCGGTTCCGCACGGTCGGGGTGTGAGGAGGGGCTAAGCCGGGCCAATAAATCCGGGGAAAGCTGCAATCGCGACAACACCCGTACGCCGCGGTTCATCGCCTGGAAGGCGTTTTTGCCAGTTTCCCGGCGGGCGATTTCGGGCGTCTTTTGCCGTAGCGCGCGTTGCGCCATGGCCAGCATGAAGCGAGGATTGATTCCATGGTCGCAAGCGGACAGGCAAAAGCCGGAACCGCAACACGACTCCGCCCACTTCGCCGATATTTCGGGGCCGTCGCCGGTCTTCAGGATTTCAAGAATTCCCGACGCAACCGCTTTAGGGTCGCCCACTTCAAACCCCACGGCGGTGGGGGTCGGGCATACGGCGACGCAATCCCCGCATTTCGTGCAGGCGTCTATAATGTCTTCGACGCGCTGATCCAGGGATCCAAGAAATCCTGTCGCGTTCTCAGTCATTGCCTTGATCCTTCCACTTCACCGTTTCAGGTGAGCTTAACGGTTGCGCCGAGCGCCGACAACGTGGTTTGGGATGGTGAAGGCAGATGCTTTTAACCTCTCCCTTTATGATGCCATGCGCCCCATGAATCCCGTGATCGACGCACTTAACACCAAAAGGCGGCTACTCTCACCGTGGAATAGCCTTGTCGTTGGCGCGGCATTATCGCTTGCGCTTCTTTTGGGCGCGTGTGGTGAGGCGGATCAGACCAAGGCGCGCGAGGCGGTAAGCTGGATGCGCATGCATAAATACGATGGACAGGCGAATCCGATCTGGAAAATCACCAAACTCGAAATCAAGGATGCCGAAAACATCGTTGTCGAAATTCTGGTGCCGAACGAGCAGCATGTTGACGCAATTCGGTCCAAAAGCTTAATTCGCAAAGCGATGATTGCGAAATACGCATGTCCACCGCCAACAGCCGCGATTTGGGATATCGTCAAGGACGACATCCAAATCCGTGTCGACTTACATGACCATAGTGTTCCTCTGGGTAGCGGAATTTGCCAACCGCCCAAACAGTAATTTCGTCTTCTCGTGACAAAGTGGCGTGGCGGTTGCCGCACGCAGGTATGCCTGTATTGTGATGTTGGTTTTGCGCGTGTCATGACGGGGATTATAAGAATGAGTTGGAAACGGGAAGTCGATGAAATGGCGCGCAAGCGCGCATTGGCGAAGGAATTGGGCGGCGCCGATGGCGTTGCGCGCCAGCACAATCAGGGTCGCCAAACCGTTCGCGAGCGCGTCGAGGGATTAATCGACACCGGCAGCTTCCATGAAATGGGCGCGGGTGCGGGGGCGTCAGACTATGACGACGACGGCAATCTTGAGAACTTTTCCCCGGCTAATTTTGTCGTTGGGTTTGGCGAAATCGGGGGGCGGCGCTGCGTCGTCGGCGGCGAGGACTTCACCTTGCGCGGCGGGTCTCCGAATGAAGCCGGATTACGAAAAAGTGTTTATGCGGAAGAAATGGCCTGCCGCTACCGGGTGCCGCTGATCCGCCTGCATGAAGGCGGCGGCGGTAGCGTTGCGGGGGCCGGTGGCAAGACCGTCGGCAGTCCGGTTCATTTGCCGCATCGTTTTAAATCCGTGGCGCGCGCGTTGGCCAGCGTGCCGGTCGCGACGGCGGCGATGGGGCCGGTCGCGGGTTTGCCGGCGTCGCGTCTGGTCGCGTCCCATTTTTCGGTGATGACGAAGGACACCGCTCAGGTGTTGATTGCCGGACCCGCCGTGGTTAAACGCGCCTTGGGAGAGGACATGACCAAGGAAGAGCTTGGTTCGGCCAAGGTTCATACGCGCAACGGCGTTGTCGACAATGTCGCCAAGGACGAAGCCGACGCGCTGGCGCAAATACGTCGCTTCCTAAGCTATATGCCGCAAAATGTCTGGGAACTTCCCGCGCGCGCGGACGCGTCGGACATGGACGACGATCCGGAACGGCGTGACGAGGAACTGTTGTCGCTGGTGCCGCGCGACAGGCGAAAAATTTATGATCCTCGGGCCCTGATCAACCATATCTTCGACCGGGGCTCGTTCTTCGAAATGACTCGCTATTACGGCTCCGGGCAGATTACCGGGTTCGCGCGATTGAACGGATGGGCCGTGGGCGTGTTGGCCAATGACAACCGCCATTACGCAGGCGCGATGACGGCTGACGGTTCGTTGAAATACCGTCGTTTCGTAGAAAAATGCGAAATGTTCCACATTCCCGTCGTCAGCCTTGTCGACGAACCAGGTTTCATGATCGGGTCGGAATCGGAAAAGGCGGGGACGATCCGCTTCGGCACCGCCGCCGTTCTGGCCGCCGCCGATTGTATTATTCCCTGGGCGTCGGTGGTGGTCCGCAAGTCCTTCGGCGTGGCCCAAGGTGCGCATTATGGCGCCGACGCCCATGTGTTGACCTGGCCTTCAGCGGAAATGGGGCCATTGCCGGTTGAAGGCGGCGTCGCGGTGGCGTTCGGTCGTGAAATCGCCGCCGCGCCCGACCCGGACGCGCGGCGCCGGGAGTTGGAGGAAATGATGGCGCAACGCCAATCGGCGTTCCCGCGCGCGGAGTCGTTTTCCGTGCATGAAATGATTGACCCCCGTGACACAAGGCCGGAACTCTGCCGCTGGATTGAATGGGTGCAACCGCTGCTCGCCGATCAACTCGGGCCCCGGGGCTTCCCGTATCGCGCGGGGTAGGGAAGGTTAACCAGTCAGGAAATCCCGGACAGCGAGTCCGAGTGTGACAAAGCCGATTGCCGCCAACGCCAGTAATGCGGCGTTTCGAAAGTGCCGGTGACCTTGGTGGGAGAAGAATCGGGCGCCGACCCAGGTGGAGCCTGTGTAGAACGGAATGATCGCAATACTGATGAAGATGACGTCGCGTGTGAAAAGGCCGTAATACCAAAGCGGCGCCAGGGAACAAAGGGAGAGGGTGGTCACAGCGCCGATGACGTTGGCGCGTTGCTGCTGTGGCGCCCCGGGGCGGGATAACGCGACCACGACCGCCGGCGGCCCGCCGACGCTGGCGGCGCCCTGTACGAAACCCGCAATGGCCCCGGCGCCGATCAGGACGCCTGATCCTGGGCGACCGCCAAGTCGCCAACCTTTATGCAACATGACCACCATGGCGAGGACGAAAAGGGAAATCGCCATTTTCATGATCTCAGCGTCGACCGAGACCAGAACCAGGGCGCCAAGCGGCGCGGCGGCGAAGGCAGCGAGGCCAAAGGGTGTGACGAAGGACCTCTCGGCGTGGCGAAAGGCGTTCGGCAGCAACTGAATCATGACGGGCACGCCGCTGAGGGTTGCGATTGGCACGGCGGCGAGAGGGTCCAGAACTTGATTCAAAACCATGACGATGATCAACGCGGCCCCGAACCCAACGAAGCCCCGCAAATATCCGGCGAGAACCACCGTTCCAGCAAC
>JABJJH010000364.1 GCA_018660965.1 Rhodospirillaceae bacterium
AACAGGGATTTCAGGATCGTGTACGTCACGCAATCAGTTCCCCGTCACCCGTTCACGTCCCCATTCACGTCCCCGCGTCGTCATCATTCGTTTCGGGGTTCGCCGTACCGGCCCAGCGATACATCCCGGTCCACGTACACGCTCATCAGCAAGCCAAACCCACATAGCAACGTCACCATCGCCGTGCCGCCATAGGAAATCAACGGCAATGGAACGCCGACCACCGGGACCACCCCCATGACCATCGCAATGTTGATAAAGACATACAGAAAGAACGTCGCGGTGACGCCCATGCCGACCAGACGACCAAATTGATTATGGCTGCGCATGGAGATGGCCACCCCGTACAGCAGCACGATGACATACAGTCCAATCAGCGTGAGGCCGCCGAACAGGCCGAATTCCTCCGCGAACATGGTGAATATGAAATCCGTGTGTTTTTCCGGCAAAAAGCTCAGATGGCTTTGCGTTCCCTGCAAATAGCCGCGACCGAACATGCCGCCGGACCCCAACGCAATTTTCGACTGCAGCAAGTTGTAACCGGCGCCAAGCGGATCACGCTCCGGCGACAAAAAGGTCAACACGCGGTCCTGCTGGTATGAGCGCAAAAACGGCCACGCAATCGGCGCGGCGATCACGGCCCCCAGGAACACCACGAGAAACTTCCATAGCCGCACACCGGCCAGGAAAAACATTGCGCCGCCGCCAATCAACAACAGCAACGCAGTGCCAAGATCGGGTTGGCGCATCACCAACGCCACCGGCGCCGCCACCAGCATTAACGGAACAATCAGATAGTGAGGGCGACCTATGTCTTCGATATTAAGGCTATGAAAATACCGCGCCAGCGCCAGAACCAGCGCAATCTTCATGACCTCGGAGGGTTGCAGCAGGATAACCTTGAGGTCGATCCACCGCTGCGCCCCCATGCGCACGGCGCCAAACGCTTCGACCGTAACCAACAACGCCAACGCGCCAGCATAGACGATATAGGCGACGCGCATCCATATCCGAACGCCGACCAGCGCCACGGCGATCATCAACCCGAACCCCACACCCATGCGTATCGATTGCCGGGACGCCCAGGGATCCCAATTGCCCCCTGCGGCGGAGTACAGCATCGCGAACCCGATGCCGGAAATAAGCAGCAGCAGGACGACAAGCATCCAATTCAACCGCCATAGCCTGGCCAACAGGTTCGGACTAGCCGGATTAAAACGGCTCGCCATCAGTCGATACCCCATGCGTCATCCGTGACCCGCGCCAGCCGCGCCGGTTGGGGGTCGCGCGATGAATCCAGTTTTTGCGCCATCGTCAGTATATCCTTGGCGATGGGCGCCGCCTTACTCGAACCGCCGCCGCCATGCTCGACGATCACGGAAATTGCGTAACGCGGTGTTTGCACCGGCGCGTAACCAACGAACAACGCATGATCCCGCTCGCGCCACGCCAACTGACTGTTCTTCAGCACCCCGGTTTTTCGCTCCGCCACGGAAATCCGTCGCACCTGGGCGGTGCCCGTCTTGCCGCCCATCGCCATGGACGGTGTGCGGATGCGCGACTTGTAAGCGGTGCCGCGCGGATTGTTCACCACCGAATCCAAAGCCGTGGCCACGAGACCCAGCATCGCCGGCGAATACCCGATCGACCCTGGTTCAGCGTCGTCAAACGGTTCATCACCCACATCCCCCGACAATCCCCGCTGAATTCGAGGCACGATGGCGTGACCGCCATTAATCACGCGCGCCATCATGACCGCGAGCTGCAATGGCGTCGTCAGCACATAGCCTTGACCGATGGCGCCGATAAGGGTTTCACCGCGTTGCCATCGTCGACCAATGACGGCTTTCTTCCAGGCTCGCGTTGGAATCAGGCCGGGCTTTTCACCGTCGAGGTCGACGCCCAGACGCTCACCCATGCCAAGACGCCGCGCCGCTTCGGCAATTTTATCGATGCCGAGTTTGAGGGCGACCTTATAAAACCAAACGTCGCACGACTCGCGCATCGCTTCGATCATTGTCATGGATCCGTGACCGGTTCGCTTCCAGCAGTGAAACCGTTGATTGCCAAGTTTGACATGCCCTGGACAATACGCTTCGTGCTCGGGTGGGATGCCGGCTTCCAACGCCGCGAGCATAACCGCGATTTTAAAGGTCGATCCGGGTGCGTACTGACCCGTTATCGCTTTGTTGGTCAGGGGAGACAGGGGATTGTTGATCAAACCGCGCCATTCCGGTCCGCTCAGGCCTTCGTTGAATGCGTTGGGATTAAAACTTGGCGTCGACACCATCGCTAAAACATCGCCATTGCGCACATCAAGCACCACGACGGCGGCGCTTTTTTCTCCCGCCAGGCGTTCCGCGACATACGCCTGCAAGCTAGCGTCGATGGTCAGGTCGACCCGTTGTCCCGGCTGGCCTTCGCGGCGGCGCAGTTCGCGAATGACGCGGCCGATCGCGTTCACCTCCAC
>JABJJH010000606.1 GCA_018660965.1 Rhodospirillaceae bacterium
ATGATCTCCGTCGCGGCGCCAGGATCCCCTTCAGCCACCGCGTCGTCCCACCAAACATCCCGACCAGATTGCATGACGCACGGGTCTTCCAGGCGTTCGCCCAAACGCCGAACGACGAAGACATCCTTGACCGCTTCGTTATCCGCCAGAGCCGTGTCGAGAATTGGTTTCATCGCGTATGTCGAACCGCGCCGCCATGTGCCGTCCGCCGTCACCACCGCCGTCGCTTCGCCTTCAACCAGCCGCAACGCGACGGCGTCCGCGCCGAATCCGGAAAATAGCGGCAACACAATCGCGCCAATTTTCACCACTGCGAACATCGCGGCGTACGCTTCCGGCAACATCGGCATATACAGTCCGATAATATCACCCTTGCCATAGCCGCGATGACGCAAGGCGTCGGAGAAACGGCTCACCATGTCGTCAAATTCTCGATAGGTCAGTTCTCGTTTAAGCCCGTCTTCGCCTTCCCAGACAATGTAGGTTTTATCCCAAATCGGGGTTTCGCGGTGCTTGTCGAGGCAGTTCAACACCAGGTTTGTTTTGCCGCCGATGCACCACCGCGCCCAGGGCGCGCCACGAGACACATCCATGATTTGGCTGTACGGCTTGTAGAAACGAACGTCCAGAAACGATAAAAGCGCCGTCCAAAACCAGTCCGGGTCATCGGTCGCGTGCTGATTCAACGCGGCGAGGCCTTCCGCCTTTGTCGTCCGCAGGAACCGCTGCATGACGGCGTTGTCGATAACCGCCGGGGACGGACGCCACATGATGTCGTCGGGATTAGCCATCAATTTTCGCCCTTATTGGGGTTCCCGAATCAGTTTCCGGAACGACAGAAGGTTTTCCGGCGGTTCACCACTATCGAACCGCGGCCATGCGGTAAATGACACTTCACCGACATAAATATCGCCATGCCGGTCCACCGCTAATCCGTGCGGCGCGATGAATCGATCCGGCTCGCGGCCACCCGGCGTTACGCCGAGCCGCGAAATCAACGCCCCCTCATTATTCATAATCGACAGGCGCGGCCCGATATTGGGCACGTTGAAATTGACCGGCATGCCCGGCCCCAATTCACCGACATAAAACAACGGGTTTTTCCCCGCGCTCATACACAACCCGCATGGACGGTGCATATCGTGCCATTGGGTTTCGAATTTACCGTTCCCGTCGAACACCTGTACCCGGTGATTTTCCCGGTCGGCGACATAGACCCAGCCATCCTCGTCACAGCAAATATTGTGCGCGATATTGAATTGCCCCGGATCGGTGCCCGGCTCCCCCCACGCCATCAATAATTTGCCGTCGGGAGAATATTTATGCACCCGCGAATTGCCGTATCCATCGGAAACGTAAATATCGCCGCCGGGCGACAAGGCGGTGTGGGTGCAACGATGAAACGGTTCGCCGCTCATATACGGCGCGGGCTTACCGGGTATGCCCAGCGTCAACAAAACCTTGCCGTCCAGGGTGCAGCGCCGCATCGTATGATCGCCGTCATCAGTGCAATAAATCGTCTCATCCAGGCCGATATGCAGCCCATGCGCGCGGGTGAAGATATCTTCCCCCCACGACCGCAGAAAATTGCCCTCTCGGTCGAACACGATCATCGGATGTTCGCCGCGGTTGAAGACATAGACCTGATCCTTGCTATCGACCGCGACCGCCGCCACGTCCCGAAAGCGCCAACCATCCGGCAGCTTCGCCCAGTCCATATCCACCCGATAGGTGTATTCGCCGCTTCCCACCGTCACTGACATTCTAGGTCTCCCCCCTAATCGCGTCACCATCACATTAGTGCAGGCCGCCAGCCCCATCAACCAACATGGACACGCCATGAGCGGCCCCGTAGACTCAAAATTTCCGGTCCCGAAATACAATCATGAACACATCACCCAGCCCCACCCTGAAGAACCTCCGCGTCATCGGTCAGCACGTCCGACGAAAGGAAGATGTTCGCCTCTTAACAGGGCGCGGACGCTTCACCGACGATTTCAGCGAGGCGAACCAGGTCTTCGCCGTCATTGTCCGCTCGCCGCATGCCCATGCCGTCATTCAATCCATCGACGCCGCGCGGGCGCACGCCATGCCGGGGGTGCTGGGCGTCTATTCAGGTGAGGATATGAAAGGGCTTGGCGAAATAGCGCACGACCCGTTGCCCAAAACCAAGTTCGACTTGAAACTGCACGCGCCGGGAGGTTCCGTCGGCGACCCGGTTTTTCTGGGCACCCACACGTTACTACCAACAGACAAGGTCCGATACGTGGGGGAGGCCGTCGCCATGGTCGTCGCCGAAACGAAGGCTCAGGCCGACGACGCCGCCGAAGCCGTTGATATCGCCTACGCCCCCTTGCCCGCCGTCACCGCGACCGCCGAAGCAGCGAAACCAGACGCGCCGCGCCTGTGGG
>JABJJH010000415.1 GCA_018660965.1 Rhodospirillaceae bacterium
CCTGGCGTAATGGAATTCACCCGTACGCCATCTTTTGCCCACCAAGTGGCGGCCCAGCGCGTCAGACCAATTACGCCGGCCTTGGATGCAGAATAACCAGGGAAGGATTTAAATGGCTGGTCATTATAAATACGGTGATCGGGCCCAACCACGCCATAAATTGACGAGACAGTTATCAGGCTGCCACCACCGGTTTCTTTGATGGCGCGCCCCGCCTCACGGGCGACAAGGAAAGTACCTGTCAGATTGATGTCGATAGTTTTCTGCCATACGTCGAGGGGGTAGGTTTCGAACGGAGCAAAGGCATCACCTTCGGACATAAGCCCTTCGCCAGTAGCGGCGGCGTTCATAACAGCACCATCCAAACCCCCGAGTAACGCAACGCTGTCGTTGATTCCTGAAACGACGGCATCTTCGTTGGTTACATCCATTTCAACGCCAGTGACACCGAGTTCTTCTGCATAGTTGATAACGTCAGATTCGGGTCTATCGGCGATGACTAGTTTAGCTCCGGCGTCAACGATTGCCCGGGCGTATCCGCGGCCCAGAATACCGGTACTGCCGACAAGCAAAATACGCTTATCAGTCAATTTCATGCTTTCGACGACGTTCATATTGTATTCATAGGGAATTTATCCAGCATATTAGTGTACTACTCGTTCTACTCATTCTTCTGCTTTAGTGATTTTCCAAGAAGCCATTCGATGATTTGGAAATCGAGTACCAGCAAACCCAACCCCAACTGACCGTCCGCGTGGATCGGCGCAAGGCGGAAGATTTGGGCGTATCGTTGAGCGGCGTCACGAATACGCTCCGCGCCATGGTCGAGCGACTGGAAGTTACCGAATTGAACGTCAACGACCGGTCCATTCCGGTTCTGTTGGAATCATCTTCCGGCGCGATCAACGACCCGGACGATTTACACAATTTGTTTGTTCGTTCCGCCAACGGCGCGTTACTGCCGCTGTCCGCGTTCGTCACGCTGGAAGAATCCGGAATCGCCGCGGAGCTGGACCGCACGGCGCAAAAACGTGCGGTAGAAATCGACGCCGGGTTGTCGCCGGGCTATTCACTGCGCACCGCGATGCGCGACGTGGAAACCCTGGCGAAGGAAATTCTGCCGGACGGTATTGGCATGCGGTTTATCAATGAGGCCGCGACGCTGGATGATACATCCCACGAAGTTGCGTTGACCTTCGCTGTGGCCATTCTGGTGGTGTTGCTGGTGTTGGCGGCGCAGTTCGAAAGCGTTCTCAGCGCCTTGGTTATCTTGCTGACGGTGCCGTTCGGGTTGGCGGCAGCGGTCTTCGCCTTGAAGTTCACCGGCACGACCATCAATCTGTACAGTCAGATTGGCCTTGTCATGCTGGTCGGTCTGATGGCGAAGAACGGCATCCTTGTTGTCGAGTTCGCCGATCAATTGCGCGACCGGGGCAGTTCCGTCGCCGAGGCTATTCGGGAAGCCGCGATGGTGCGCCTGCGTCCGGTTATCATGACGATGTTGTCGACGGTGCTGGGCGCCTTGCCGCTGGTCCTTGGCGGCGGCGCGGGGGCGGAAGCGCGCCGCGCCATCGGTTGGGTCGTTTTCGGCGGGCTGGGCATCGCGACCATTTTCACGCTGTTGCTGATCCCGGTTATCTACAGTCTTCTGGCGCCGTTGGCGCGGCCACGGGCGCATGCCGGTGTGCGTCTGGACCGGGAATTGCGCGGCGTCGAAGGCGAACCTGTCGCGGCGGAATAAAGGGCGGAATTATGAGTGTCGAAGTACGAAAACTCGGGGAACCGATCCTGGCGGAAGTTGCTGGTGTCGATGTCACGAAAGACATTAGCGACGATGACTGGGCGGCGGTGCATCAGGCGTTTCTGGACAACTGCGTCGTGGTGTTTCGCGATCAGGCGTTGACGCCGGATCAGATGGTTCGATTGGCGAACCGCTTTGGCCCCGTGGAGGCGCACATCACAAGCGCCAAATACAAACACCCGGAATGCGACGATTTAATCATCATCACAAACCGGAATGATAAAGGCGAGATCGATCCGTTTGAGTCGGCGCGCGGCGGGCGCTGGCATACCGACATGTGCTATCAGGAAATCCCGTCCAAGGCGACGATGCTGCACACGCTGGAAATTCCCGATGCCGGCGGCGATACAATATTCGCCAATCTTTATCTGGCGCTTGAAACCATGCCCGCATCGCTGCGTACAAGACTGGAAGGGCTCCGCGCGACCTTCCGCCTTGGCGGCAATACAGGACGCGGACAGGGGCGCGCGGACAAGGAACGGAAAAACGCTCCTCTGGTGGATCATCCGATCCTTCGGGCGCACACCGACACGGGGCGGCTGTCCGTGTTCGTCAATCAAGTCCACACCGTCGGCATCGTCGGAATGGACCACGACGAAGCGCAGGCATTGTTGCAGGAAGTTTACGATTGGTGCGAACGACCGGAATTTCAGGCCCGGCATGAATGGCGAATGGGCGACACCGTCATCTGGGACAATCGTTGCTCCATTCATCGCGCCACCGGGGAAAACCCGTTGCGGCAAACGCGCCGCTTAATGCGGGCCACGATTTCCGACAGGCCAAACTGATGCAGTTCGGCATCAACGCGCCATTCCGGGGGCCGTTGGCCACGCCGGAGGCTATTAAAAAGATTGCGCAGAGCGCTGAAAAACTCGGGTACGGGTACATCATCGTTTCCGACCACATCGTCGTGCCCCGGAAAATAGACTCCCCATACCCGTATAGCGAATCCGGTGCGTTCACCTGGCTGGACTCCGGCGGGTCCGGCAGCATGGAGCAGTTTACGCTGCTGACATGGCTCGCCGCGTTGACATCGCGCATCCGGTTGTTGAGTTCGGTCGCGGTCATCCCGCACCGCAACCCGTTGGTCCTGGCGAAATCAATCGCGACAATGGACGTGCTGTCAGCCGGTCGCATGACGATTGGCTGTGGCGCGGGTTGGATGCGCGAAGAGTTCGAAGCGTTGGGATTGCCGCCATTCGAGGCGCGCGGGCGCGTCACCAACGAATACATAGAAGCGATGAAGGTGTTCTGGACCCAGGACAATCCCCGTTATGAGGGTGAATTCGTGAAATTCGACAATATCGATACCGCGCCCAAACCGGTTCAGAAACCGCACCCCCCGATCTGGATTGGCGGCGAAAGCCTGACCGCGTTGCGCCGTGTGGTGGCGATGGGGGACGGGTGGTACCCGCTCGGTAAAAACCCGAATTTCCCGCTGGATTCCGTGGCGAGCTATCGCGTTCGCGTGGACAAGCTGCGCGAATTGGCGGAACAGGCGGGGCGCGACCCGTCCGCCATCGACCTCGCCTATAATTGCACCTTCCACGATGAGGTCGCGCAACAGCATAAGGATGGCGGGCGATTGAGTCTTACGGGGACGCCGGAACAACGCGCCGGAGATATTCAGGCGTTCGCGGAAATCGGGACGCGGACGATGATTGTCAACGTGGTGTCAAACGACTTGCAGGAAATGCTGGACCGTATGGAAGCGTTCGCGACCGACGTGATGCCGCTGCTATAACCTAAAAGCCGCCGCCGCCGCCGCCATCGCCGCCGAACCCACCGCCCATGTCGCCGCCGCCCATATCGCCGCCGTATCCGGTGTCCGATCCTGGATGGTGTGCGTCATACGCCCCGGGGTTTCCGCCATGCATCGTCAGGCCGATCCACAAGGCGAAAAACGCCGTGTCGCGATAACGCGGGTCGAGGGAGTCGTCGTAACGTAAGCGCCGCCGTCCTTTTTGCGCGGCTTCCTTCAAGGTGAATATCAGCAAGACACCCAGAATGCCGCCAACGATGATCGCCAATATGACTTTGGCCCATACGATGACGGCTACGATGAGTGTTGAAAGAACGATGACACGAAGCATAGGCTTCTATCCTTGTCGTCTGAGTTTATGATTATAACATAATTTTTGCGCCGCTCTTGAATTTTAGGTTATTAAGATTATATACCTAATAATCGTTCAAATTACCGAACCGTTCGCGGGGATCGAAATGCTAACCAATGTTAATCAATGCTCACTATTTAGACGTTTTTTGCCTAATATAATACCGCATCAGTCAGGAGACTAAGCCATGAATGAAAGGTCCTTGAAGGGCAAAATAGCGCTCATTACCGGCGCGGGGGGCAAACAAGGCATTGGCCGCGCGACCGCCTTGAAGTTTGCCGAAATGGGCGCCGATATCGCGATCACGGATTTTCATCGCGCGCCGGAAGATTTGCCGCCGCCGGAAGCCGGAACGGATTGGCGCGGGGTGGAAAGCGTGGCGGAAGAAGTGCGCGCGCTTGGGGTCCAATGCCATACGGTGATGTGCGACTTGAGCCAGGGTACGGAAATCGAGCGTTTAATCGATGATGTCGCAGACCATTACGGGCGCATCGACATTCTGGTGAACAACGCGCGCGCCATCATCGGACGCGACAGGGTTCCGGTGACCGAACTCGATGAAGCGGTCTGGAACCACTTCTTCGCCATCAATTCCACGGCGGTGTTTCTGTGCACGAAATTCGCAGGTCGGAAAATGATCGCGCAAGGTGGGGGTAAAATCGTCAACATCGCGTCCCTGGCGTCGAAACGCGGCGCGGCGTTGCAGGCGGCCTATTGCGCGTCAAAGTTCGCCGTCGTCGGATTGACGCAAAGCGCGGCGGTGGATTTGGCGAAACACGGGATCACGGTGAACGCGGTGTGTCCCGGCGGCGTCGATAGTGGTCGCTTGAGTTACGAGGAACGCGATAAGGCCGAAGAGGCGGGCGTTTCACTGGACGCCTACCGCGCCCAGGTCATCGAACGCATGTCCCAGGCGTCGCCCATGGGCCGGGTGGCGCAATCGGACGAAGTCGCCAGCCTGGTGGCGTTCCTGGCGTCGGACGAGGCCAATTTCATCACCGGCCAAAGTTACAATATCAACGGAGGCGCCGTGTTTCACTGAACCGGCGCGTCGAGTGTTAATCCCGGGTTTTGGGTAATTCAAAATCGGCGGCGCGTTCCACGACCTTGACCATTTCGCTAAGGTCGGCGTCCCTCAATCCCATGGCAAGCGCTTGTCGGACCGTGTGGTAGGTCGCGCCGGCGACATTTTGGGGAATATCCAGGCGTTCGGCCTCCATGCGCCACAACATCACGTCTTTTTCGGTAATGTGCATGGGCGCTTCCATGTTGAATTTCCGGTTCAGCACGAAATTGGGAATCTTCGATAACGTCGCGCTGTTTTGTCCGGATCCCGCGTTGATGACAGCCAGCGTTTTTTCCGGATTGACACCGCCCTTGGCCGCCATGATCAGCGCTTCGGACCCGATGACCAAATTCGTCACGGAGGTGATGTTGTTGACGATTTTAACGAGTTGCGCCTGTCCTACCTTGTCGCCGACATAGTGAATGTCGCGCGCGAAGGATTTGAGGAACGGCTCGGCCTGATCGAAAACCGCTTGTGGACCCGACGAGATGACCGTGATGTCGCCGGCATAGGCGCGCTGAACCCCGCCGGTGATGGGCGAGTCGAGCACCGGAACGCCCTGGGCGGCCATGGTGGCTTCGACCTCTGCGACGGCTTCGGTGCCCATGGTGCCCAGATTGACGAACACTTTCATCTGGCCACCTTTCAGGACACCGTCATCGCCCGAAACGACGGCGTGAAAACTTTCGATGGTAGGCATGCACGCAAAGACGATGTCGGCGCCGTCGGCGACTTCGGCGGGTGACTTCGCAATCTTGGCCTGTTTGTCCGCCAGAGATTTTGTCGCGTTGGGGTTAATGTCGAAGGCGATCAGGGATTTTTCCTGATCCAGAATGTTGGTGGCCAGTGGCAAACCCATGCTGCCCGTGCCGATAAAACCCGCTTTCATGGTGGTGTCTCCCGTTACCCGACGCTGATGATGAAGGAAGCCTACGCCGCGCTGAGCGACCAAAAAAGGAGAAACGCGAAATTCATCCGGCTCGAATATTGTAAATGCGCCGCCGGGGCTTCATCATGATGCGCGACAATCCTGTGCTGCAATGGGACCGACCCGATGAAAATGAAAGCTGTTATCCTGTACGAAGGCGGCGCTTCGGCGCCTTATGCGAAAAGCCAGCCGTTGCGCGTTGAGGAAGTCGATCTGGCGCCGCCGCAATCGAATGAATTGCTGGTGCGCATTGGCGGGGCGGGCCTGTGCCACTCCGACTTGTCGATTATAAACGGTTCTATCCCGCGCGCCTTGCCGATGGTCATGGGGCATGAAGGCGCGGGCGAGGTTGTCGAATGCGGCGCGGGCGTCACCGATATAAACGTGGGCGACCATGTCGTGTTCCAGTTTCGATCCAGTTGCGGTCGCTGCCGGCGCTGCCTGGAAGGCCGGCCGGCGCTGTGCGAAATCGCCGCGAAGTCGAAGTCGAATGGGGAACTCATGGCGGGCGGCAAGCGCCTTAGCCTGAACGGTGAACCTATTTCGCACCATTCCGGCATTTCCTGCATGGCGGAATATGCGGTGGTGGATCGCGGCACGGTCGTCGTGGTCGATAAATCATTGGCCCTCGACGAAGCGGCGATTTTTGGATGCGCCGTCATGACGGGGGTTGGTGCGGTGACGAACACCGCACGCGTTCGACCGGGAGACGCCGTCGCGATTGTCGGTCTGGGCGGTGTTGGATTGAATGCGCTGCTGGGCGCGGTCCTGGGCGGCGCGGAGCGGATCATCGCCATTGACATCAGCGACGATAAACTAGGGCTGGCCCGTCAGCTTGGCGCAACAGATACGTTCAATGCGACGGATGCGGATTGCGCGGCGCAGGTCATCGAATTGACAAAGGGCGGGGTGGACTTCGCCATTGAAACCGCCGGGGCCATCAAGGC
>JABJJH010000407.1 GCA_018660965.1 Rhodospirillaceae bacterium
GTGTTCGAGGAAATGCCGGTCAAGGAAGAGGTCTTCGCCAAACTGGACGCGGTCATGAAGGACGGCGCGATCATGGCGAGCAACACCTCGACCCTGGATATCGACCAGATCGCGCGTGCGACCAAACGTCCGGAAGCGGTGCTGGGGATGCATTTCTTCAGCCCGGCGAACGTCATGAAGCTGCTGGAAATCGTGCGCGGTGAAAAATCCTCCAAGGAAGCCGTCGCGACGGCGTTGAGGGTGGCGCGGCGCATCGGCAAGGTTGGCGCGGTGTGTGGCAACTGCGACGGGTTCCTGGCCAACCGCAGCCGCATGCCGTTCCAGACGGAAATGAACATCCTGATCGAAGACGGCGCGCTGCCGGAACAGGTCGACAAGGTCATGGTCGATTTCGGCTACCCCATGGGACCGTTCGCCGTCGGCGACCTGTCCGGGTTGGATATTGGCTATGCGGTTCGGAAGCGCCGCGCCGTGGAAAGCCCCAACGAGTTTCGCAAACTGCCGATCCCCGACCGGTTGTTCGAAATGGGCCGGCTTGGGCAAAAGACCAGCGGCGGTTGGTTCACCTATAAAAAGGGCGACCGGACGCCGTATCCCGAACCCGAGGTCGTGAAGGTGATCGACGACGTTCGACGCGAAATGGGCGTCACGCCGCACGACTTCACTGATGACGAAATCCTGCAACGCCTGTTGTTGGCGTCGGTGAACGAGGCCGCCAAAATTCTCGAGGAGGGCGTCGCCTATCGCGCCAGCGACGTGGACATCATGTGGTTGTACGGGTTCGGCTTCCCGCGCTATCGCGGCGGGTTGATGTACTGGGCGGACCAGATCGGCGTAAAGGAAATCTACAAGACGATGTGTGCGTGGGAACAGACCTATGGCGAACGCTGGAAACCGGCGAATCTAATCAAGGAACTCGCGGAAGCTGGAAAGTCCTTCGCTGACGCCTAGATAACAAACGAAGGTGGCGGTTGGCCTATTCCGCCGCCGCCTTCGTCTCCATCGCGCGCACCGCGCCGCTATCTTCCAGGCCACCGATCGCGTCATCCGAAAACCCAAGATCGCGCAGGATACCGGTTGTGTGTTCACCGATATGCGGGCTGTGCGACAACGGGTCGCCTGTTCGCGATGGCGGCAGGCCGGGGGTGTTCGGCATGGGAATGCGGCCAACGCCGCTGTGATCGACCCAGGCGACGGCGTTCACCGCCTTGACGTGGGGGTCTTCCATGTAGCCGCCATAATCCCGCACCGGCGCGTTGAGGACGCCGGCCTCGTTCAAGGCTTCGTACCATTCCGCCACGGTGCGTTGCGTCATGGTGTCCCGCATCAGATCCATCAATTCGGCTTCGTGTTCGGCCCGTGCGGGCACGGTGGCGTAACGCGGATCGGTCGCCATGTCTTCCCGTCCGATAAGACCGCAAAGGGCTGCGAAATGGGTATCGCGGCGCGCATTCACGTTGATAAAGCCGTCCTTCGCCTTGAAGGTGCCGACGGGGACGCCCGCCGCCGTGACTTCATCGCCTTCCAGGACATATTCGATCATTTTCGCGGATTGAAACGCGCCGACCGCCTCCATCAAACTTGATTCGATGTGCGCGCCCTTTCCTTTCGTGGCGCGCCGGTACAATGCGGCGCTGACCGCCTGGAACCCATACAACCCCGTCGAAACATCGATGGCCAGAAGGCCGATGCGCTGGGGGACGCCGCGATCATCCTTGTTGACCGACATCAGGCCGGAATAAGCCTGCATGACGGAATCGGTGGCCGGGAGTTTGGCGTTTGGACCAGTTTGCCCGAACCCGGTCACGGAATAATAGATGACGGTTGGATTGCCGGGCCGGATGCTTTTTTCGTCCAGGCCGAACCGGGCCATGACGCCGGGCCGGTAGTTCTCCATGATAACGTCGGCGCTGGCGCACAAGGATTTCGCGATGGCCAGCCCGTCCGGGTTTTTTAAATTAAGCGCGATGCTTTTTTTGCCGCGATTGTAGACGACGCTGTTCGACGACATGTCGCCATATTGCTTGCCTATTTCTCGGCACCAGTCGCCATCGATGGGCTCCACCTTGATGACCTCCGCGCCATGCTGGGCGAGCAACATGCCGCAATGGGGCCCGGCGATGCCCTGAGAAAAATCAACCACGCGCAATCCGGAAAAGGCCGGTTCATCCATGTCGTCGCACTCCAATCGAAGTTCTTGTGTATTCGTTTCGTATATCAGCGCAATGTTAGAGGGGCCATGTTAGAAGAATAGCCCCCACCCGGGCAAGGAAGACCGGGCAAGGAAGACCGTTGCGGCGGGCGGCGTCCTGTCGCTTAATAGCGCCCAGGAGCGAAACAAAACCAAGCGAAACAAAACCAAACGCAAGATAGGGGCGTCATGAACACGATGAATCAATACAAGGTCCTGTTGGCGGGGCCGATGCCGAAAGCCGCGACGGATTTATTCGATGCGCGCGACGATGTGGTGTACGAAGCGATCACCGACGTTTCCGAAGCGAATCTTCTGGAAAAAATGCGTGATGTCGATGGAATCACCGTCCGGACGGCGGACATCACGGCAAACATCATCAAGAATTCACCAAATTTGAAGGTCGTGTCGCGCTTTGGCGTCGGATACGACAGCATCGACGTGCCCGCGATGGACGCGCATGGCATTCCGCTGACGATTGTCGGCACCGCGAATTCCGTCGCCGTGGCCGAAGCCGCGTTGTACATGATGCTGGAACTGGCCAAGGAAGGCTTCAAACACGATCAGGAAGTGCGCAAGGGCAACTGGAATTACCGCCTTGGCATGCACGCGATTGAACTGTGGCGCAAAAAGGTCCTGATCGTCGGCTTCGGCCGGATCGGCACCCGCGTCGCGCCACGCTGCCTCGCCTTCGACATGGATGTGTACGTGCTCGACCCCTATGTCGATGATTCGGTGATAAAGGCGGCGGGCTGCACCCCGGTTTCGGATTTGCGCGCGGCCTTGCCGGACATGGACTACGTCACCCTGCATTTGCCCCTAAGCGATGCGACGTGCGATGCGATTGGCGCGGAAGAATTGGCGTTGATGAAACCCGACGCCATCCTCATCAACGCGGCGCGCGGCAATATCGTCAACGAAGACGCCTTGTTTGAGGCCTTATCGAGTGGCGGTATCCGGGGCGCGGGGCTGGACGTGCTGGCGGCGGAGCCCGCCGACAAGGCGCACCCGCTGTTCACGCTGGAAAACATCGTCATCAGCCCACACATCGCGGGCGTCACCTATGAATCCGCAAACCGAATGGCGGTCGCGTGCGCGCAAAACGTGCTGGACGTGTTCGACGGCAAGGTCGACCCGGAAAACGTCGTCAACAAGACCGTTCTCGGCGATGGGTAAAAGACGGCGCCGTAATGCTTAAACGACTGGCCGTGGTTGCGGCGATGCTTGCCGGTCTTGGGGGTTATGGCGCATCGGTCCATGCAGCGAATGACGCCGCCATATACGGCAACGTTACAGTTGACCGGAATTCAAAGGGCGGCGCGGGTTTAAACACCATCGAGATAAACGGCTGGAACGGGATTTTATTCGGCAAGACTGTAACCGAAGTCGAAAAAACCGTACGCGGTTTGGAACTGGAAAAAATAGACGCGAACACCGTCTATAACCGGTACTGGAAACTTGATTTCAACAGCGTTCCAGATGCTGTTCTGGTGGTCGATTTCGATGTCGAGAATAAATCCTACCAGCTAACCATCATAAAAGAATATTTCCCGGACCAACGGTTCACCAAGAGTGAAGACGTAGAAAACATAAACAATATCACTGATATACGAAACATCAGAAACATCCAGAATGCGCTAAAAGGGAAATACGGCAAGCCTTCATTCGACAAAAAATTGGCTAATGGCAATATCGAAAAATCAAGCTGGATGTTCAAAAACGGCTACATCTACATCAGCGTTGACCCCCGGTATTTCGTCATGACCTACGGGTTAAAGAAAGGGGAACATTATGAGCACATGAGAGAGGAGTTTAGCGAGTGACGGAGAGTGTTTCGGGCGGGCGCGCTGGACAATAATTAAGTATGATATCCCCTTTATTCCATGTTGAAGTATAATCACATGCACGAAAAATTCATGGTCCGCGCAATAGAGATCGCACGTGAAAGCGTCGATACGCCAGGCACCCTGCCTTATGGCGCCGTTGTCGTCAAAGATGGGGAAATCATCGGTGAAGGATTGAACCGGAGCGCAGCCAATTTCGACCCGACGTCGCATGGCGAGGTCGAGGCGATCCGTGATGCTTGCCGCCGACTTTCGCTTACCTCCCTCAAGGGCGCCGACCTATACACGTCTGGTGAACCTTGCTCAATGTGCGTGGCGACGATGTATCAAGTTGGCATTAAACGACTATTTTACGCTGGTGCGGCAAGCGACAGCGCCGCATTTTTTCAGCGTCTTGCCAAGCACGATCCCAAATGGACCCGCAGCTTGAGCAACCAGGAACTGCGTCATCAGGTCGGACTTCGGATCAATGACCGCGACATGGCGGCCACGCAGATGCTGAAGGAAGACATCCTCGCTGTGTACGAAGCCTTCATCGACCGCCACACCTAGAGAAATCTGATCTTCAGATTGTTTGGCCTGTCTTAATCGGAATTCTTCCCCACCCCGCCCTCTTCCCTGACCGCGTCGGTTGTGCCAAGCTTGTCGCTGCACCGAACCGTTTTACGCCATCAGCCAGCCGAGGGACCCTGTCATGCCGGACACCACGACCGAACCCATCGCCAACATTGCCGAATTTAACTTCCTGGAGGGCGTCAAAGTCGTCGACTTTACCCAGTTCGAGGCCGGCACCACTTGCACCGAGGCGCTCGCCTGGATGGGCGCCGATGTGGTCAAGGTCGAGAACCCGAAGATGGGCGATCCGGGCCGCCGCTTGCGCCCGGGCCAGCCGGACGACGACCCCTATTATTTCCACGTCTTCAACGCCAACAAGAAATCCATCACCGTCAATTTGAAGTCGGAGTCGGGTCTGGCGCTGGTCAAGGACATGATCCGCGGCGCCGATGTGATGGTGGAGAACTTCGCCCCCGGCGCCATTGAACGCCTCGGCCTGTCCTATGACGTGGTCCGGGAGATCAA
>JABJJH010000158.1 GCA_018660965.1 Rhodospirillaceae bacterium
GGTGATGGGCGCCGTGCGTGATCCACAATTCGGGCCTCTGGTCATGATCGGGCTGGGCGGCGTGTTCGTGGAAATCTTCGAAGATGTCGCGTTTCGCATCTTTCCACTGACCCGCCACGACGCTTTCGACATGCTGGGTGAATTGAAAGCCGCCCCGGTGCTGGCGGGCGCACGCGGCGGCGGCGCCGTTAATCGTGACCTTCTGGTGGACGCATTGATGAAATTCGGCGGCGAAAACGGCCTTTTGGCCAAACATGGGAACGACTTTTCCGAAATCGACATCAATCCACTCATCGTATCGCGCGACGCCGCCGTAGCGGTGGACGCCCGTTTCGTCTTGGCGCCGTCATGAACGATATAACCGAAATGCCCGACGGCGATGTTCGCGACTATTTCACGCCCCTGTTCACGCCGCGCGCCATCGCCGTCGTCGGGGCGTCCGCCACCGGGAACAACCGGGCCAATGGATTCATCCGCCAACAACGGGACTTCGGCTTTACCGGCGATATTTATCCCATCCATCCCACCGCCGATGAAATAGAAGGCCACAAAGCCTACCCCACCCTCGCGGATACGCCAGACCCCGTGGACTACGCCTTGATCGCGATCCCGGCGGCGCGGGTGCCCGACACGTTGCGCGCCGCGAACAACCGCGTCCGGTTCGCGCATGTGCTGGCGTCCGGTTTCGGCGAAGTCGAATCCGGCAGGGCGTTGCAGCAAGACCTTGTCAACGCTGCGCGCGACGGCGGCGTGCGGTTCATGGGCCCCAACTGCAATGGCGGCTATTCCCCGCGCGGCGGTCTGACCTTCACCGCCGGCGCTGCGCGCGAACCCGGCGGCGTCGGCGTCATCTCACAAAGCGGCGGGCTGGGCGTTGATATCATCCGGCGCGGCCAGGAACGCGGATTGCGGTTCAGCGGCGTCATGACGGTCGGCAATTGCGCCGATCTGGGGCCGAGCGATTTGCTGGCGTTTTATCTGGCCGATCCGCACACCACGGTTATCGGGCTTTATGTGGAAAGCATCGCCGATGGGCGACGGTTTTTCGAAACCCTGCGCCGGGCGAAGGGACGCAAACCCGTTATCATCCTCAAGGGCGGCCGCACCGCGTTGGGTTACGCCGCAGCCGTTTCGCACACCGGCGCGCTGGCGGGCGATTCCCGCGTCTGGCATGCGCTCAGCCGTCAAACCGGCGCCGTCCTGACCGGCGACCTGGAAGAATTCATCGACGCCGCGATGACCTTTCAAATGCTGTCGGCCAATCCCGAAAATTCCGGCGCCAATCAGGGACCCATCTCTCTGTTTGGAAACGGCGGCGGCGTCGGTGTCTTGGCCGTGGACGCGTTCGCGGAACGCGGGTTGCAGGTCCGGCCATTCTCCAAGGAAACACAAGACCGCCTCGCCGCTGTCGGTTTGCCGCCGGGAACCAGCGTCGCCAACCCCATTGACGTGCCCGCTGGCACCCTGGCCGCAAAGGACGGCAAGGTCGTGGAGTCCATGATGGATATTATATTCGAGGCTGAACAATTGTCGGCCTTCGTCCTTCATTTGAACCTCACCGTGGTGTGGAGCCACCTTGTCGGGACCAACGACACCCTGGTCGAAAACCTGATCGCGGCCGCCGCGCGGCTTCGGGACGAGACGCCCAACGCCCCCCCCATCCAGATTGTTTTGCGGTCCGATGGCCGGGAAGATATCGATGCTCGGAAGCGCTTGTGCAAGGCGCTCGCGCTGAAAAGTGGATTTCCCGTTTATGACGAATTATCCAACGCGGCGTCCGGTCTCGCCGCGCTGCGGTTGCACGAGTCGTTCCTGGCGCGCGCAAGCGGGTAGACACATTCGCCGCCCGAAATACCGCATTCAATTAATTTTTTTTGAATATGTGTCCGAACGTCCTTTGAATTTTCTCCAAACGCTGCTTTACTGGCGTTAATCGCTAAAGCGGTTTCAGCCTTAATGGTAACGAGAACAATTCAAGGGGACTTTTGGAGATGACTTTAAAATCGATTCTGGCGGCGACAGCCGCTGCCGGCCTCATGGCCGTGGCGAGCGTCGCGAACGCCGGCATACTCGACGACGTCAAAAAGAAGGGCTTTATCCAATGCGGCGTCAACACCGGCCTCGCCGGTTTTTCCGCACCCAATGACAAGGGCAAATGGGAAGGCTTCGATGTTGATTTCTGCCGCGCCATGGCGGCGGCTGTGTTCGGCGACGCCGACAAGGTGAAGTATACGCCGCTGACCTCGAAGGAACGGTTCACCGCCTTGCAATCCGGTGAAATCGACGTCCTGGCGCGCAACACCACCTGGACGTTTACCCGCGATGTTAAGCTCGGTCTTGAATTCATCGGCAGCAACTATGTCGATGGGCAGGGCTTCATGGTTCGCAAAAGCCTGGGCGTGAAAAGCGCGACCGACCTCGACGGCGCCGCAGTTTGCATCCAAACCGGCACTACGACCGAACTGAACCTGGCCGATTATTTCCGCGCCAAGAAAATGAAATTCAAGTCAGTCGTGTTTGAGCGCGCCGACGAAATTCGCGCCGGTTACGACGCGGGTCGTTGCGATGTCTACACGACCGACCGTTCGGGCCTCGCCGCGCAACGTTCCCTGTTGTCGAAGCCGAACGATCACATGGTTTTGCCGGAAGTCATTTCGAAAGAGCCGCTGGGTCCCGTGGTCCGGCATGGCGACAGCCAGTGGGGCGACGTCGCGCGGTGGACGCTTTTCGCGCTCATCGTTACCGAGGAACTCGGCATTACCTCCAATAACGCCGATCAGATGAAAAAATCCAACAATCCAGAAGTCCTGCGTATGCTTGGCGTTGAAGGCAAACAGGGCGAACAACTCGGCGTCAGCGCTGATTGGGCGTACAATATCGTAACCCAGGTCGGCAATTACGGTGAAGTCTACGAACGTCATGTAGGCATTAATACGCCGCTGATGTTGGAGCGCGGTTTGAACCAGCTCTGGAGCAAAGGCGGCCTGCTTTACGCCCCGCCGTTCCGGTAGAACTCAAAGACAAAATCAGCCGGCCTTCGGGTCGGCTGATTGCGTTTTGATTCACCGTCATTATCGTTAAATTTGGACCGGGGACAGCATGGCCGTCACCACCGAAACCCAGGCTCCCACGCGTAGCCTGTGGTACGATCCGAAATTTCGCGCGATCCTGTATCAAGTCCTGTTGCTCGCGGCGTTTCTCGGGTTCACCGCCTATATCATCAACAATACCGTACAAAACCTGCAAGAACGCGGCATCGCGTCGGGATTTGGCTTCTTAACGACGCAAGCTGGATTCGACGTCGGGATATCGCCCTTCATCAAATACGATCCCACCACCGCAACGCACGGCACGGTCCTGCTGGTCGGTATTCAAAATACGTTGGTCGTCGCTATTTTGGGCTGCATCCTGGCGACCCTTATTGGCTTCTTCGTCGGCGTTATGCGGTTATCGAACAACTGGTTGGTCGCCAAACTGGCCTACTGCTATATCGAAGCGTTGCGCAATATTCCGCTCCTGCTGCAACTGATTTTCTGGTGGCACGTCAGCATCAATCTTTTACCCCAGGTTCGACAAACCTTTAATTTCAACGACGCCGTTCTGCTGAACAACCGGGGCCTGTTTCTGCCCGCCCCCGTGCCCGAAGATGGTTTCGGCGTTGTGTGGGCCGCCATGGCCATCGCCATCGTCGCGACCTACGTCATGATCCGATGGGCGCATAAACGACAGGACGCGACGGGCGAGCCCTTTCCGTCCATCCTCGCTTCCCTCGGCGTATTGATCGGCTTACCGCTGATCGTTTTCCTGGTCTCGGGCCGTCCGATGCACTTCGACTACGCCATCGTCACGCGGTTTTCCTTGAGCGGCGGTCTGATTATTCCGCCGGAATTCCTCGCATTGCTGATGGGGTTGGTGCTGTACACCGGCGCCTTCATCGCGGAAATCGTCCGATCCGGCATTCAGGCGGTCAGTCACGGCCAAACCGAAGCCGCACGCGCCCTGGGCGTCAAACCCGGCGTGACGATGCGCCTCATCATCCTCCCACAGGCGCTGCGCGTGATCGTGCCGCCATTGACCAGCCAGTATTTGAACCTGACAAAGAACTCGTCCCTGTCGCTCGCCATAGGCGGTTCGGAAATTGTCGCGATCTTCATGGGAACCTCGTTGAACCAGGCGGGTCAGGCCATCGAGATCATCGCCATCACCATGACCTTTTACCTCGCGTTGAGCCTGGCGATTTCAATCTTCATGAACTGGTATAACAACCGCATCGCGTTGGTGGAGCGTTGAGCATGACGGATTCTTACGTCAAAACCGACTTTCACCCCGATTTGCCGCCACCGAGCAGCGAAATCGGCCCCATCCACTGGCTGCGGCTGAACCTGTTTTCGACATGGTACAATTCGCTGCTTACGCTGGGCGCGATTTATCTGCTGTATCTGATCGTGCCACCGTTTCTGGACTGGGCGGTGTTCAGCGCCGACTGGGCCGGCAAGTCCAACAAGGATTGCACCAGCGGCGGCGCGTGCTGGGCGTTGATCAACGTCCGCTTCAATCAATTCATGTACGGGTTTTATCCCGCCGAGCATTACTGGCGCGTCAATCTGGGCTTCGTCTTGTTCGTCATCCCCGTCGCAGCCCTGCTGATCGAAGGGGTGCCGGGTAAGAAGTATTTCGCCGTTTTCGTCGGCCTTCTCTACCCGCCCATCGCCTTCACTTTGTTTTGGGGCGGCTATGGGTTGGCCGAAGTCGAAACCGAACAATGGGGCGGATTGTTCCTGACCCTGGTGTTGGCGATCATTCCCATCGCCATATCGCTGCCGCTGGGGACCCTGTTGGCGTTGGGTCGGCGTTCACACATGCCGATCATCCGCAATATATGCGTCGGGTTCATTGAACTGCCGCGCGCCGTGCCCTTGATTACGGTGCTGTTCATGGCTTCGGTCGTGTTGCCGCTGTTCCTGCCGCCGGGCACCACCATCGACAAGGTGCTGCGCGCGCTTGTCGGCATGTCGTTTTTCGCCGCCGCCTATATGGCTGAAGTCGTGCGCGGTGGGTTACAGGCGATCCCGAAAGGCCAATACGAAGCCGCCCAGGCCATGGGCCTCAGCTACTGGCGCATGATGGGACTGGTTATCCTGCCGCAGGCCCTGAAAATCGTAATCCCCGGCATCGTCAACACCTTCATCGGGTTGTTCAAGGACACCACCCTGGTGCTGATTATCGGTCTGCTCGATATCCTGGCGATGATCAACGCCGCCACCGCGCATGGCAACTGGATGGGCACGTCGACGGAAGGATACGTTTTCGCGGCGTTGATTTACTGGTGTTTCTGCTTCGGCATGTCGCGCTACAGCATTTCGCTCGAAGCCAAACTCCACACCGGACATAAACGCTAGTGTCCCGATCACGATATTCATATGATTGAATTTCGTGTGAATCTGGACACCAACTTATTGATGCTCGTGTGATTCAGGTCCTGCATTTTGTCCCATCTAATGGGACGAAATGCAGGATCATCACACTAGGAAGGGACGCCGACATGGCGAACACAGAAAGCACGCAATCCCCGCAGATGGCCGTTTCCGAAGAAGCCGCCATTCAGATCATCGGCATGCATAAATGGTATGGCGACTTCCATGTCCTCAAGGACATTAATTTGACCGTCCATAGCGGCGAACGGATCGTCATTTGCGGCCCGTCGGGGTCCGGTAAATCGACCCTGATACGGTGCATCAACCGGTTGGAGGAACACCAGCAAGGTCAAATCATCGTCGATGACATCGAATTGACGAATGACTTGAAAGGCATCGACGCCATCCGCCGCGAAGTCGGCATGGTGTTCCAGCACTTCAACCTGTTTCCGCACCTGAGCGTTCTGGAAAATTTGACCCTGGCGCCGATCTGGGTGCGCAAAATGCCGAAACGCGAAGCCGAAGAAGCCGCCATGGCATATCTGGAGCGCGTGAAAATCCCCGAACAGGCGGCCAAGTATCCCGGTCAATTGTCCGGCGGCCAACAACAGCGCGTGGCGATCGCGCGGTCCTTGTGCATGAACCCCAGAATTATGCTGTTCGACGAACCGACCTCGGCCCTCGACCCGGAAATGATCGCCGAAGTGCTCGATGTCATGGTCGGGCTGGCGGAATCGGGCATGACCATGATTTGCGTCACCCATGAAATGGGATTCGCCCGCAAGGTGGCGAACCGCGTTATTTTCATGGATGGCGGCGAAATCATCGAACAGAACGAGCCCGAGGCCTTCTTCAACAATCCGCAATCCGACCGGACCAAGCTGTTCCTCAGCCAAATCCTGTCGCACTGACGTGCGCGTTAGAGCAAATCGTGATTAATCGGAATCACCAAATGTGATCCGATAAACACGTGAATTTGCCCTAAATTCATAAAGATAGAGCGGATTCACGACTTTAATAGGACGCGCGAAACGCGTCCTATTAAAGTCGACCCGCGCTATAACAGGTCGAGCTGTTTCGGCGGCGGGGGATCGTCGCGCGGTTCCGGCGCCGCCGCCCATAATTCGGGGCCGTCGTTGCGGACATTCCCGACCGCCGCGCCCACAGGATACGCCTGCAATGCTTCGGACTCGTAGGGTCGCATCAACGGCGCCGCGGCCTCCGGCGACCCGTTCAACCACACGGCGTAATCTCCGGGGTTGAGAATAACCGGCATCCGATGATGGACCGGCGTCAGCCTGGGCGTCGCTTCCGTGGTGAGGATGGCGCAGGTTTCAACATCGGCGCCGGACGGCGCGCGCCAGCTTTCCCAAAGCCCCGCGAAGGCGAACACGGAATTACCGTCCATTGCTATTCGGTAGGCCTGCTTGCCACCGCCCACCTTGCGCCATTCGTAAAAACCATCCGCCGGGATTAGACAGCGTCGCGCCCCATAGGCGGCGCGAAACGCCGGTTTATCGCGCACGGTTTCGGACCGTGCATTGATCATCCGAACGCCGTCATCCAGGCTTTTCGCCCAGGACGGCGTTAACCCCCAACGAACCGTAACGCCGTGCAACGCCTCGCTCGAATCGCTCGAATCGACTTGGGAGCCGCCACGCACGATCAGCGCATCCTGGGTCGGCGCAATATTGTAGCGCGCCATCAAATTCGGGCGCTCATCGAACCCGAACAGACGCGCAACGCTGTCCACCGGAGAAGTCAGGCTGTAACGACCACACATGGCGTTAAGTGTAACGCGCCCGGACGAGGTGTAAATCCAGACAAAGTTGTCGCTCATAATCTAATGGGATAATTTTATCACTCGGTAATGGGATTTGATAGGCTTATCACACAGTGCGATGGATAAAATAAGAAATGTTGATAATATTCGTTTAATCGAAAACTTACGGCTTTAGCCAAATATTAGGACGTTGTTCTTTGAATACATTGCTAACAATTGGTTATGAGGGGGCGTCGATCGACGATTTCATCGCAACACTAAGTCTTGCTGAGATCGGAACACTAATCGATATCCGTGATATTCCTGTTTCTCGCAAACGTGGGTTTTCAAAAAAATCCCTAGCTACAGCGCTAGAATGCGCTGGACTTGATTATGTTCACCTCCGCGACCTCGGTGATCCAAAGCCCGGACGAGAAGCAGCTCGACGTGGAGATCTAGAGGAATTCGAACGTATTTACCGAGACCATCTTGCACGGGATGTTTCTCAAGAAGCACTAGCGAAAGCGGTTGATATTGCTACACACACACGCGCTGTCTTACTTTGTTTTGAACGAAATCACGCACATTGTCATCGAACCATCGTTGCGGAAGCCATGGCTGACTGCGAGCCCATTAAAATCCGCCACTTAGGTGTACGACAGGGTCTCGCGGCGGAATGGGAAAACGGCTATGACGGAGTCGGTAGAAACTACGCGTTCGGGTGAAACAGAAGCCGTTGTCGTCATCAAGGCCGCCCCCCTTGTCGGCCAACGGCATGGTGAGACAGTTTGCTGTGCGGGCATCGACCTCGAAGGCAATTGGCTACGGCTATACCCAATTTCATTTCGCTCGCTCGACGACCGTCAACAATTTGGCCGTTGGGATCGTATCCGATTTCGTTGGCGCCGCCCCAATGATGATCTCCGCACGGAAAGCCGCAGAGTCGATCAAGATACGCTGGAGATTGTTGGCGAACTAAGAAAATCGGAACGCGAGAGATTTTTAACCAACTCAATCGTAACAAGCTTAGATGCCGAATATAACGCCGGCAGAAGCCTCGCACTTCTCAAGGCGCAAATTCTTGAGTTCAAGATCGAAAGCAAGACAAACGTTGAAATTGAGGAGGAGGCCACAAAATTTGCCCAAATTCGGGCGCAAATGGACCTTTTCAATGCGCCTCTAGGTATCCCCTATCAGCCATGCCCTTATCGATTCAAGTATAAGTATCGAACCGAAGACGGTCAGCGCGAAGGCACCTGTCAGGATTGGGAAACTGAAGCAACATTCTTCAATTGGGAAAAACGCTACGGAGAGAATCAAGCACTCGAAAATATGCAACGTACCTTTGGAGAAGAGTATCCGTCAAAAGGTATGCTACTCGCTATGGGTACACATTCTAGGCACCAGAATACTTGGCTGATCAACGGTGTTATACGCATGGACGAAATTCAACAGCTCTCGCTTTTCTAAGAGGCCCGCCATGCAAAACCACATCGTTCGTCCCCGTCGTTCCGCCGACCCACTGCCGCGCGAAGAAGAATTCGCCTGGAAACTGGCTGCGGTCGCCGCCGACGATACGCCGCTTGATGGCGATGTCAGCGCGATGATTCAAAACAGGATCATCGACAAC
>JABJJH010000157.1 GCA_018660965.1 Rhodospirillaceae bacterium
GTGGACCCGGCGCCACCATTGACGGACCGTTTGATTGGGACGAGGGCGATTGTGACGAGGGCGCGCGGCCTGACGGTGAGGGTCCGGATAATGCTGGGCGCGAAAACTTCACCGCCATCGTATGCGCGCCGTTGTCGCTGGACTGGCTGGAACTGTGCGACCCCACCCACCGCCGCGCGGTGTTCCAGTGGGCCGGCGAGCAGTTCATGGGGCGCTGGGTTGTGCCCTAAAGCAGTGCTTCCCTAACCGGCGATTTGCGTGCGCTGCATGTGGCGAACGCAGTCGTGATTGTCGTGGATCGCCAGATGCAATGTGCAGCGATTGTCCCAGAACGCAATCGACCCCTGTTTCCAGCGAAAGCGGCAGGTGAATTCCGGCCGGCATTGGTGGCGATACAGGAAATCCAGGATCGGCGTGCTTTCCGCGTCGCTCATGCCGTCCAGATGCGTCGTGTAGATAGGGTTTACGAACAGGCCTTTCCGCCCGGATTCGGGGTGGATCTGGACCACGGGATGGGTGTTTACGGTGGGCCGCCAGTCCGCGTCGGCGCGCACCTGGCTGGACCGCTTGGCGTTGACGCCGGATTGCGGCCCGGCGATGCGGATGTCGCTATGCGCCGCCTGCACGCCGTCGAGCATGGCCTTCATGGCGTCGGATAACGCGTCATAGGCCCTGTACTGGTTGGCGAACAGCGTATCGCCGCCGAATTCCGGCGTTTCCAGCGCATACAGAATCGCGCCCATCGGCGGCGTCTCCATCATCGTCGTGTCCGCGTGCCAGTTTTCCCCCGCGACGCTTGTATCGCCGGGGCGACGCAACAGATAGACGGTTTCCTTGTCTTCCTGACCCAGTTGATAGTTCGGATGAATAAAGATGTCGCCGAAGCGCCGGGTGAACGCCTTGTGCCGGTCCACGGGCAGGTCCTGATCGCGAAAGAAAATCACCAGATGGTCCAGCAACGCGGCGCGAATTTCACCGATTGTTTCCGCATCCAGCTCGTCGGCGACCGACACGCCGCTGATTTCGGCGCCCAGCGCCCCGGAAATCGGCGCGACGGTAATTCGGGTGTAGGCGGTCATTTTAGGGCCGCCGTTCAGAGATAACGTTTCAGGAATTCGGCCTGGCTGCCGAACGCTTCGGGCCCGTTATCGACGTGGACGCCCGGATAGGCGTGCAGCCGTTTATCCGGAGAGCCGATCCGGTCGTACAAATCGAGCTGCCCGTCCCGGTCGAATCGTTCGTCGTCCCATTGGATGGCGAACAGAACGGGTTGCATCACCAGGGGCGCGTATTTTTCGAAGCTCGGCGCAATCCCGCTTCGGTCCACGCTCGATCCGGTCAGGCCCGCCTTGCCCAGCACCGCCGTTTTGATGCGGGTTTCACTGGCGACGAATGGCAGGCCGAACATCGTGCCCATGGAAACGCCCCAATACCCGATGCGGCTGGAGTCCACAAAATCGAGACCGGACAACCCGTCAAGGACGGCTTTCCAGTCGTCGATCATGTTCCCGACGGGATCGTCCCCCTGCCACAAATCCCGGTAGGCCGCGTCGCCGCTGTTCGTCACCGGGCCGCGATCGCCATGCGCCGGGCCGTCAATCGACGCCGCGCACCAGCCGTATGTTCCGCTGAACAGGGGGCCGAGCATGGCCATGCGTTCGTTGCGTTTATGTCCGCCGCCGCCATGGCCCATCAACACCAGCGGCGCGGCGCCGCTTGCGCCCGCCGGACGCCAGAAAACACCGGGAATAGCCGACCCCGCCCGCTCAATCGTGAAGTCGCGTTCGATAACGCCGTCGTTGCTGGTCTCAGCGCCGGTCCATTTCATCGTGTTATCCATCATTCTCGAAGATCGCCAGGACGCGGGTAATTTCATCCGTGTCGCGCCATTCGGAATTGATGTTGCGCACCTTCGCCCTGGTGGTGAAATTCGGAACTTGCCCCGCCTGATCGGTCACGATTCACGCCCTCCCTGAACAACAATGGTCCCAAACCCAGGGCCGCTACGGTAGATGCTACCCAAAAACCCGCCGCCAATAAAAGCCTAATCCTTTAAAAGGGCGGCGTATCACTTTTGTCTTCGATAATGATAGCGATAGGCGTCCGCGAACCCCAATTGCCGGTACAGCCCCTGCGCAAGTGTATTTTCGACCGTCACCTGAAGATAGGCTCCGGCGGCTTCTTGCGACCGACCCCACCCCAGCAGCACCTTGGTCAGCCTTCGACCGACGCCGCGTCCCCGGGCCGCGTCGATAACCACAATATCGAAAAGGCCGGTCATGCCGTTATCGGTAACGGCGATTCCGTACCCGACCCCAGCCCCGGCTTCGGTAATGGTCGCAAACGCCGCCGGTGGCGCGATTGACGATATGATGCGGTCATGCAGGCGTCGCGCATCAGGCGCGATTTGGTGCGCTGCCGCAAACCCCGCGCACCATTCCGGTGTGGGAACCGAACTTATGGCGACATTCTGATCGTCCGTCTCATCGCTACCCATATCGCGCGTCATAACGATCGTCGCATCGAGATGTTCGTAGCCCGCCTCTTCAAGCGCCCCGTCGGCGTCGGCGGGGGCCAATGGCGTCAGTCGAAAAATCGTTGGCAGGGAATGCCGGGCATAAAGCGATTCAGCGGCGGCGCGGACGGCGGAGAAGTCGCCTTGCGGCGTTAACGCATTCGCGGAATTCGCGCGTTTGGTATAACCGTCGGAAAGACGAAAGACCCAGCCGTCCTGAAATATTGTTTGCCGGGCGGGCCACGCGTTCAGGGCGCGTTCTTCCAGCGCCCGGATGCCGGGTCGGTCAACCATCGCAGCAGGATTTTAAAAGTTTCTGGTTCGTGGGTTCAGTCAAAGGGGCTGTCGTTGGCCGCCTCGAAACTTCCATCCAGACGCCAGACATTCATGTCGCCAAAGCCGCGAATGTCGAACACGCCCTTGTCGGTCATGCGAAATTCATTCACGACCTTGTCATGCGTGTCCCCGCTCACCAGGATTTCCATCGGGTCGCACATTTGTTCCAGCCGCGCCGCCATGTTCATGCCGGGGCCGAAGATGTCATAGACATATTTCTGCACCCCGACGACGGAACCGATCACCGGGCCGGAATGGATGCCGATGCGGCATTTCCATTCGAATTCGCTTGTCGTGTTGCGTCGTTCCAGATAGCGCACAAACCGCAAGGCGGAACGGGCGATGTTGCGCGCATGGTCCGGGTTCGATTCCGGCACGCCGGACACCGCGACATAGGCGTCGCCAATCGTCTTCAACCGCTCGCACCCGAATTGTTCGACGATGCGGTCGAAGGCGGTGAAGATGTCGTTCAGCTCTGAAATCAGCCGGTTCGGATCCTGCGAAATCGACATTTCCGTGAAGCCGATGAAGTCCAGCATCAACACCGTGGCGTTGTCATAACGTTGCGGCGTTGTGACGCCGAATTCCTTCCATTCCTCGTACACCGTTTTGGGCATGATGTTGAGCAACAGTTTCTCGACGCGGTCCTTTTCCTTTTTAACGTCGCGGTTCTGGCGCTCGATCATCTTAGAATAGGACTCGATCATATATTCGAGTTCCTTGATCTTCGTGATGTTCTGACACTGCACCATCAACTCGCCCTGCGTCGTGCCTGCGGCGGGCAGCACTTCGACCGCCAGGGTCAGGCTTCGGCGCTTGGGCTTGACTTCAATCTCGCCCTTCCAGCCGACGCCGTCCGCCAAACGGGCCAGCGTCTCTTCTTCCGCCAGTTCCGGCAGGATGTCGGCAAGCGTCGCGTCCCCGGCGGTTACCTGGGGAAACCATTCGTCGAACACGGAATTATGCATGAGCAGGTTGAAAGTGTCCGGCGCCGCCACCGCCAACCCGACGCCGGCGGAATCCAGCAGCAACGCGCGGAACTGGTCCATATCCAACGAAACATCGGATTCATCGTTCAGGAGAGTCGCGTCGGTGGGATTCATTACACGCCAACGGTAATGATTACGGAGGCGCGGGCCTGGATTTCCCCGATGACCAGCGATACGTCTTCCGCCTTCAATCCGAATTCAGCCAGGGTTTCCCCCAAGACGCGGGACATTTCGTCAAAGCTGGCGCGATCGATTTCCAAATCCGCATGCACCTGGCGCAGGGCGTCGTTGGAAAAACTCGCCGGACCGCCCATGACCGACGCGATGAACTTGGTCTGATGGTCGATCAACAGGCGCATGTCGATGTCTTCGAAATAGGGCCCGAGAATGTCGGAATCGAGCGCCTTGTCGTAAAACGCCATGACCACCTTGCTGATGTTCGCGAAGCCGCCATATTTGTCGAAAAGCGAACGAGCCATTTCAGTATTCCTTATAGCGCCGCAAATATTTCAAGCAAATATTTCAAGAATGAAAAATTTGTCCCTCCCGCTACTGCGCAATAAAGTACCACGCGCGAAAATTCACAACAAGTTCGCCCCGCCCCGCCCCACCTAGCCACGCCATCACATGCGTCCGTTGATGTTCGACAACCGGCGCATGGTCTCCAGCGCCTGTTCTTCCGACAGGCCGGGCCAACGTACGCGGGCGATCAGGTGGTCAACGCCGAGTTCGTCGCGCATCCAGCGCATCCGCTCCATCACCTCGGCCTCGGTACCGACGAGAAACTTGGATTTCATGAAGGCGTCGAAATCGTCGCGGCCGCCGACCTTCGTCTGGCTCGACGAGATACCCCAGGACTGATAGGCGCTGTACTTCGCATACAGAATATCGCGCACATCGTCAAAGGCGTTGCCACCCGCCCCGGTGATGTAGCATTCGCGCATCGACGGGCGCGCGTTGGCGGGCGGTTGGTCCGTGCGCGCCGCGTCGAATTCGCTTAACAAGTCCCGCAACTCCTCGAAGCTCGGGTTCATGCTGGACACCCAGGCGTCCCCGATGCGCGCGGCCCGGCGCACCGCCGCCGCGACCCCGCCGCCAATCCAGATCGGCGGCCCGCCCGGTTGCTTGGGTTTCAGGCTGATCGTCACGTTGTCGAGCGAAAAATATTTGCCTGTGTGGGTCACGCTGTCCCCGGTCCACAGTTTGCGCAGAAGGTCCAGTCCTTCGACAAAGCGTCCCACCCGTTCCGGGAACGGCACCCCCATGGCGGCGAATTCGTCGCTGCGATAGCCCATGCCGGCGCCGAAAATAAGCCGTCCGCCCGTGATCCAGTCGACGCTGGACATTTCCTCGGCCAACACCATCGGGCTGGTGAAGGGGACCAGATACACGCCGGTCCCAATTCGCACCCGCTTGGTGTGCGCCGCCAACAGCCCCATCAGCGGCGTCGGTTGAATGGAGGCGTAGGGCGCCGAGACGTAATGCTGCGGCAGCCACACCGATTCGTAATTCAGCGCTTCGGCCAATTCCGCCTGTCGCACGAGTCCGGCGATTCCCGCTTCGATATCTGTTTCAGGATCGTTCAGGTCCCATTGCGCTTGTAAGAAGACGCCGATTTTCATGATTGTGTTCCCCCGTGATCTCCCGTGATCCCCTCCGTGATCTAATAACGCGCATCTTATCCCTATTCCGGGTTGGGAAAACAGACTTGAGCTAAACAGGCTTGAGCCGGGGCACCGGGTTTTGTAGCGTGGTTAACGTCCCACAATCCGACCCCATGGCCAGAAAGGTTATCGCGATGAATTACCTGCCCGAAATCCTTGAGACGACTGAAGCGGAACGCCTGGCGACGGGATTCGTCTTCACCGAAGGACCGCTGTGGCATCCCGACGGGTTTTATTATTTCAATGACATCCGCCCCGGCACGCTGTACCGGCTGAAACCGGGCGAAGAACCGGTGATGATGCGCAAGACCAACGGCGGCAACGGCATGACCTTCGATCTGGAAGGCCGCCTGATTCATTGCGAAGGTGAAGCCGCCAACGTCACCCGCACCGATCTGGACGGCGCCGTCACGGTGCTGGCGGATCGTTTTGAAGGCGGGCGCCTCAACCGCCCCAACGATGTCATCTGCCATTCAAACGGCGACGTCTATTTCACCGATCCGTCGATGCGCATTCCCTTCGCCAAGCGTGAACAGCCGGGCCCCGACGGCGAAGCCGGCGTGTATGCGGGGGCGCGCGTCTATCGGGTGTCTCCCGACGGCGACATCGCCGTCGTGTGCACCGTCGAATATCCCAATGGTCTCGCCTTTTCGCCCGACGAACGCACCTTGTACCTCGCCAACACGCGGGAGACGAAATACATCCACGCCGTGGAACTGGACGCGGCCGGGAACATGGTGCGCAAACGCATCTTCGCCGATCTGAGCGAGGGCGACGAACCCGGCATTCCCGACGGCATGAAGGTGGATACGCTGGGCCGCGTCTATTGCACCGGCCCCGGCGGCATCTGGGTCATGGACCCGGACGGCAGCCGCATCGGGATCATCAAATTACCGGAACAGTCGGTCAACTTCACGTTTGGCGGCGATGATCTGCGCACCCTGTTCGTGACCGCCCACACCTCGGTTTACACCCTGCGCATGAAAACGCCGGGCCAGCCGCACCCGTTTTACCTGGCGCGCAAGGGGTAGGCTCTCCTTAAAACGCTGTGCTCGTCTACGCGTGATGCCTGTTCGACGGCGTAAACCCTGTTTGTTCAGGTTCGCGCGGATTATTGACCCACAGCACCCGGTCGGGATGCATGCCGGCGCCGTAGACCGCCGAGACCGCAGACCGCCGCATGCGGTTCAGCAAGCGCGTGTCCGCGTCGCCGAGCGAGGGGTGGGCGCCGCCATTGTCCGCAACGACATTTTCCCAGGCGCTTTTTCTGGCGCGTAAGGTTTCCGGGTCGGAAAGCGCGGTGCAATTCAGCTCGTTTATGTTCAAATCGACCACGATTTCATCGCCATCCTCGACGAAGGCGATGGGACCGCCCAGGGCGGCTTCCGGACCGACATGGCCGATCACGAGCCCGACCGAACCGCCGGAGAACCGGGCGTCCGTCATCAGTCCGACGACAAAATCCTTTTCGCGGCATAGCGTGGTGATCCGGGACGTGGAGTCGAGCATTTCCGGCATGCCCGGCGCGCCGCTGGGGCCTTCGTAGCGCACGATGATCATGTCGTGATTTTCGAAAACGCCGGGGTGAGTTTCCAGCGCCTGCAATAAATCGCTTTCGCTGTCGAACACGCGCGCCTTGCCGACGAAAATATTGTCCTCCAGGCCGCCTTCGACGCCGGCCAGTTTCAGCACGGCGCTGTATTCCGGCGACAAATTGCCGCCGAGCACCCGTAATCCGCCCGTCGGTTTGTACGGGTTCGCCACGGTGTAGATGACTTCGCCATCGGGGGCCGGGGGGTTAAGCCGCGCGACCTGTTGCGCCAGCGTTTCCCCGGTGCAGGTCAGCGCGTCGCCGTTCAGCAGACCGGCGTCCAGCAATTCTTTGACGATAACCTGGATGCCGCCTTTGTCGTCGATATCGACCATCGAATAGGCGCCGAAGGGCCGCGCGTCGACCAGAACCGGAACGACGTGCTGCGACAGGTGATTGAATTCCTCGAACGACATGATGTCTTTGGCGAAATTGCCGAAGCCGGCGGCGCGTGCGATTTCCGGGCCGTGCAACATGACATTGGTCGACCCGCCGACGGCCATGGCGACGATCATCGCGTTGCGGATGGAGTCGCGGTTGACGATTTTGCGCGGCGACAAATCCGCGTCCATCATCGCGTCCAGATAGGTCACCAGTTCGTCTGGAAACTGGTCCATCCGGCGCGGATCGTCGGATGGCGGCGACACCATATGCAACGGCTCCATGCCGACGACGGCGATGAAGGTCTGCATGGTGTTATAGGTGAACATGCCGCCGCAACTGCCGTATCCAGGGCAGGCTTCGCAGGCGACGCGCTTTTTCAATTCCTCGTCGTCGCTGCCCGCGACCTGAAATCCGGTGATGATGTCGATGGGCTCCTGGGTCTCGGAATCCACGCCGGGGCGGATGGGGCCGTCCGACATGATAATGGCGGGGCGGTCATGTTCCAGCAGCGCCGCCAAGGTGCCGACGGGCGGCTTGTCGCACGCGACGACGGCGATGGTTCCCTCCAGCCCGCTCGCGCTCAAATGTTCGCAGACCGTGTCGTGCGTGACTTCGCGGCCTATCAGGGAATAGCGCATTTCCCGCGTGCCGTTGCGCATGCCGTCCGACGTCGCGACCGTATATTCCGGTTGCACCAGGCGCACCGGCATCTGACCGGCGTCGCGGCCTATTTTCCCGCGCAGGCATTCATGGATGACTTCCACCTTGCGCTGGACGCCCAGATAGCATTGGGAATCGCCCTTGTTGCCGATCACGCCGACGGAGGGTTCATGGATGAGATCGATGTCCGTACCAAGTTCCCGGGCAATGCCAACCGTCTGCGCATTGCGGCCGGGGTTTTTGTCGAAAAGGACTGTTTTGGAATTTCGCACGACTGTCTCTCCACCAGATTTGGTTGTGTTCCACTTGATCGAAGGGGCCCAATTCAGGCCGCCTGATCGCATTGATAGCCCCTCAAAACATGGAGCGCCATGCGAACCTTTGTCTCACGCGCCATGATCGCATTTCTGTGCGTTATTTTGAAGTGCGCGGCGCTGTCTAAAAGCTTGTTTCGAAAATCAGCCATCCCCACGCGGCGGCGGTCAGCCCCGCCAACACAAGGGCGCGCCAGGCGCCCACGGGCGGCGCGGCGGCATCGGGGCCAGAATCAGGGTCGGAATCGGATTTGTCGTGAATTTTGGCGCCGGTGATCATGGCTTTGATCAAATTGTCACCCGTCAATACCGAGTCGACCACGACCCCCGCGACGTGAACGCCCGCCATGATCATGATGAGTTCGGCGGCGCCTTCATGGAGCTCCTCGGCGGCGTTCGCCATCCAGCCGGGCAGACCATCCAGAAATGCAATCCGCACGCCTTCGTCGATCGCCGCGCCCATGCCGGTCACGACGATGACCGCAAGGACGACGATCATCGCAAGGATCATCAAGCCGCCCAAGGGGTTGTGGCCCACATATCTCGGCGGTGAAAGGCGGATGAGTTGGCGCGCGTAGTCCCTGGTGACTGGCCACGGTTTGATGAAATCGCCAAAGCGCGCGTAGCGATTGCCCCCGATGCCCCACCCGAGCCCCCAAATAACGCGAAACATCAGCAGCGCGCCCACGGCGTAGCCAAGATAGGTATGGATGATGATTTCCGGGATATCGTCGTCGCCGGTGAAATAGGCGATGATGACGATGACCGCGAGCGCCCAATGGAAAATTCGGGTCGGTAAATCCCAAACCGCGATGAGGCGTGCGGTGGAGCCTTGAGCCTGATCCGTCATATTCAAGGCCTCTCCTGTCTCCTTAAAAAAGATGGAACCGTCGCACCAAAACGCGACGGCGAATTGGCGCGGAAACCACATATAAATCTATCGGAGTCGCCACTATAAAGTCCCGATGCGAATGCAGAAGTAAACGCGACAAGGGGACACAGCCACTCGATGCTCACGCTCGCGATTTTCGCCGCATCGCGTTATACTCACTGACGTGGGGTGATTTGAGCTTACGGGAATGGAGCGGTGCGATGAATAATCTGTTTGAAAAATTGCAGGCGAAGGCGCGCGCCGGGCGCAAACCTGCTGCGGACGCGGCGCCCAAGCCGACACCCTTGCCCGAAATCCCCGAAACCCCGGCGGCGCAGGTGGATGCGCGGCGCGCGGCGGAAATGACGGCGGAGGCCGCGGGCGACGCGGCGCGCGCCAGGGCGGCGGATTCTGGCGATGCGCCGGGTGAAATTGGCGGCCCCAAGGGGTTGGAGCCGACCCGATTCGGCGATTGGGAAAAATCGGGCCGCTGCGTCGATTTCTAAACACGTCAAATTAACGACTAAAACCCTTTATTTTCCTTGTATTAGGAATATAAGCATTTAACAGTTGATTAATTCTCCTGTTTTCGATATGATTGCCATTCAAGGCTAAATATATCTCTAAAGATCTACATCTTTTTCTAGCTGTAATTAGCTTGGGAGCCGGTGATGGGACGGCGCGTGCGGTTCATGACGGCGATGGTTGTAACGCCGATGTTTTTGACAGTGATCGGATTCGGACTTGCGGCGGGGATATCCTCCGGTGCGGCGGTGGCGGGCGAAAACTTGCCCGGTCCCGTGGCGGCCCGCGTGGTCCGGGTCATCGACGGGGACACCGTGCGCGTGCGCGCCACCGTGTGGCTGGGCTCCACGGTGGAAGTGGACGTGCGGCTGGCCGGAATCGACGCGCCGGAACTTCGTGGGCGCTGCGCGCGGGAAAAACAATTGGCGGCCACCGCGCGCGACGCGCTGCGCGTCATGCTGGGCGATGGGCCGGTGGCGTTGCGCGATGTTCGATACGGCAAATACGCCGGCCGCGTGGTCGCCCGGATCATGGCGCCGAACGGCGACGACGCGGCGGACGCCCTGCGCGCGCAGGGACTGGCGCGGGCCTATGGCGGCGGCAAACGCGCCCAGTGGTGCGGGGCGTGAAAGGGGGAAATGCTAACGAATGCTACGCCATGCTAACCGAAAAGGGGGGCCCGGGTTAGCATTTCAAATATCAGCCTTGCACATGAATCGCCCGGAGCCCCTAAAAAACCGGTCCCGACCGGGGCTACCGATTCTGGCGGTTTTCGACCAGATTGTCGACGACGGCGGGTTCGGCCAGGGTCGAGGTGTCGCCCAGATTGCTGTAATCGTTCTCGGCGATTTTGCGCAGGATGCGGCGCATGATCTTGCCGGACCGGGTTTTCGGCAATCCCGGCGCCCACTGGATGTGGTCGGGCTGGGCGAAGGGGCCGATGTCCGCGCGCACACATTGCACCAGTTCCTTGCGCAAGGCCTCGTCGGGTTCGACGCTGGCGTTCAGGGTGACATACGCGTAGATGCCCTGGCCCTTGATGTCATGCGGGTAGCCGACGACGGCGGCCTCGGCGACATTGTGGTGGGCGACCAGGGCGGATTCGACTTCCGCCGTGCCCATGCGGTGGCCAGACACATTGATGACGTCATCCACGCGACCGGTGATCCAGTAATAGCCGTCTTCGTCGCGGCGCGCGCCGTCGCCGGTGAAGTACTTGCCCTTGTAGGTCATGAAGTAGGTTTGAACGAAGCGGTCATGGTCGCCATACACCGTGCGCATCTGGCCGGGCCAGCTTTCGGTGATGCACAGATTGCCTTCCGCCGCGCCGGAAAGCTCGTTGCCGTCGGCGTCGACGATGGCCAGTTGGACGCCGAAGAACGGGCGCGTCGCGGAACCGGGCTTCAGCGCAGTGGCGCCGGGCAGCGGGGTGATCATGATGCCGCCGGTTTCGGTCTGCCACCAGGTGTCGACGATGGGGCAGCGCCCGTCGCCGACCACGTTGTAGTACCACAGCCAGGCCTCCGGGTTGATCGGTTCGCCGACCGTGCCCAGCAGCCGAAGCGATTTGCGGCTGGTGCTTTTGACCGGGCCGTCGCCGTCGCGCATCAGGGCGCGGATGGCCGTGGGGGCGGTGTAGAAAATGTTGACTTGGTGTTTGTCGCACACCTGCCAAAACCGCGAGGCGGTGGGATAGGTGGGAATGCCTTCGAAC
>JABJJH010000345.1 GCA_018660965.1 Rhodospirillaceae bacterium
CGCCGGGGTGGACTGACCGTCCAGTGAGACGAATTCGATGGCGCGGCCCTTCTTGCCGCTATGGCCGCCCTTGCCGCCGATTGGCGCGACGTCGGCAGCGGCTTCTTCCGCGACTGTATTCCAGCCACCGCAGGAATCGCAGCGACCGGTCCAGCGGGCGTGCGCCGCGCCGCAATCCTGACAGATATATTGTGTTTTCGGTCGCGCCATACGTCAGTTTCTGTCCATTAGGCGTTTCGTTTCCGGCCACGACGACCAACCGGCGGCGTCCTTCATGCGACGCGCAAATCCATTTTGATCGGTCCTTCGATGTGACCGTGAATAAACTGGTCTACGTGGGCGTCGCCGCAATGGTCGATGTCCCGCGTTTCGCCGGTCCATATGATCTTGCCCTGATACAACATCGCGATGCGATCCGAAATTTTGCGGGCGCTGGCCATGTCGTGCGTAATCGTCAACGCCGTCGCGCCCAATTCCCGCACGCATTTTACAATCAAATCGTTAATAACATCTCCCATCACGGGATCAAGACCAGTGGTCGGCTCATCGAAAAACATTATAGCCGGATTGGACGCGATTGCGCGCGCTAAACCTACTCGTTTTTGCATGCCGCCTGATAATTCCGCCGGCCAGCGGTCGGCGTCGTCCCGATCCATCCCGACAGCCTCCAGTTTTTCCACGGCGATGTCCCGTGCGTCGGCGCGGTTCATGCCTTCGCCTTGCATAAGACCAAAGGCGATATTTTCCCAGACCATCAGGCTGTCAAACAGGGCGGAGCCTTGAAACAGCATGCCGATATTCCGGTTCGCGCGTTCGCGCATGGCGACGGTCATTGTCGTGGTCGGTTCGCCATTGATGAAGATTTCACCCTCGTCGGGCGCCAGCAGGCCAAGAATACATTTTAGCGTGACTGATTTGCCGCTTCCCGATCCGCCGATGATAACCATTGAACGCCCCTTCGGGATGTCCAGGTTTACGCCGTCGAGCACGACTTTGGAGCCGAACGCCTTGCGTACATTGTTCAGCTGTATCATCGGTGGGGCGTCTGTCGCGGTCATGTCGAGAAAAACATTTCCGTAATGATGTAATTGGTGATCAGGATGAGGATGGACGCCGATACGACGGCGTTGGTGGTCGCCGCCCCCACGCCCTGTGCGCCACCCTTGCTGTGGTAGCCGTGATAACATCCCATCAAGGTGACGATGAAGCCGAAGGCGGCGGCTTTGACCAATCCGGAGATCACGTCGATAGATTGCAGGATGTCCCAACTGCCCTTGATGTACAGGCCGGGATTGAAGCCCAGCTTGTGGACCGAAACGATATAGCCGCCGAATACGCCGATAATGTCGCCGACGAAGACAAGCACCGGCAACATCGTGAGGCCCGCGATTATGCGCGGCGCGACAAGGTATTTGTACGGGTTGGTCGAAAGGGTGGTGAGCGCGTCGATTTGTTCGGTGACGCGCATGGTGCCGAGTTCCGCCGCCATCGCCGCGCCAATACGACCGGCCACCATCAGCCCGGCCAACACGGGACCAAGCTCTCGCGTGATGCCCAGTAAGACCACCTTGGCGATGGCGCTTTCCGCTTCCGCCGACAAACGGGAAAATCCGGAATAGGTTTGCAGGGCCAGCGCCATTCCGGCGAACAAGGTGGTCATGCCGACGACGGGCAGGGAATAATAGCCGATGTCGATCATCTGGCGCGCCAGCAAGCGAAAGAAGAACGGCGGTCGGACGCAATGTGAAATCGACGTGACCGTGAACAGGGTCAATTGACCGGTCGCGGCGAGAAACCCGAGAAACGCGGCGCCGATGGGACGTAATGGATTCACGCGCACGCCTCGGCGATAGAGGGAGTCGATGGCGCGCCGATATAGCGCCGATGATAACGGCTGCCGAGGCTGGTCAAAATTTCATATCCGATGGTGTCCGCGTCGGCCGCAATGGCGTCGACATCACGGAGCGGGCCAATCAGATCAACCAGGTCGCCGGGCTGCAGCGCCGCGGGAGCGCCGTCAGATTCGACAATATTCCCGAGTGGGGAAAGGTCCAGTGTAATGAGGTCCATCGAGACCCTGCCTA
>JABJJH010000156.1 GCA_018660965.1 Rhodospirillaceae bacterium
CCGTTGGTCAGCTTGACCTCGATCCCCGCGCCTTCGTCCACGCGCGCCCAGTTGCTTTGGTTTTCGGCCACAACGACCTTCACCTTGTGCGCCGCCGCACGCAGGGTTTTATCGCCCAAATCAACCTTCAAGTAATCCCAGAATCCGTTGCCGCCGGGCATGCCGTTACTGGCCCCATACAACCGCATGGCCATGGAAAACGGCAGGCTGAACTGCGCGCCCAGAATGTCTTCCGGTTCGATGATCGACCCGATATGGCTGAGGATCGGCTCCGAGTTGGTCGCGACGTTGATTTCAACCACGTCTTCCGGCGCGAAAACCTGTTTGCCGCGCGCTTCGTCGAGCGCGTCCAGCGCGGCGTGGATAAGATGGCAGCAGCTATACGGCTTCAACCCGTTGTCCAGCATGTGCCAGGTGTCCCCAAGGCCATCGGTCAGGCGGGACAGATCGTAATCGACCGCGAAGACTTTGCAGAAACCCTTTTCCCCTTCAATGATCGATTCCGGTCCCGTAATTCCGGCATTGGCGAACATGGTGGCGCGCACGCCCGCCTGGGCTGGAATGCCCGCATGCATCCGCTTCACCGACCCGCCGGTCTTAGTGTATTCGATCAACCCGGCGGAATGACTACCCGCGATGCCGAGCGCGTTCAGGGCGTGTTCCTTGTCGAATCCCATGATGACCGAGCCTGCCGCCGCGCCGCCAAACGGCCCCACGCCAACGGGCGGGTGATGCCCCCGGTAGATCAGATGCGGCGAACACGACCACGACAGACGGATCATGGTTTCGTAAGCGGCGATCACCGCCAGCAGCAATTTTTCCCCGTTCGCATCCCCGTATTCGCCCGTCGCCATGGCCGTCGGCACGGCGATCTGGCCCGGGTGGGTCGGGCTTTTCAGATGCGTGTCGTCGGTTTCGTTCGCGTGGTTGAAGGTGGCGTTCAGGAACGCCGCGTCATCCGGCGCCAATGTATCGCCGAAATAGGCGACGGTCGCGCCCGTGCCGCTGCGCGTCTTGGTGATGACGTCGTAATAAGTGCGGCTCCACGGCACGGTCGCCCCGGCGATCTGGCAGCCAAAATTATCCAGCAAAAACCGCCGCGCATGCGCCTTCACTATTTCCGGAACATCCTCCAGACGGAGCCCGGCGATCCATTCGGCCAGAATTTTCGTTTCATGCATCGCACGTCTCCCTCTTCGAATGTTGTCCGGACATTGTTGGCGGCGAATTGAACAAAGGCAAGAAGTCTATGCCGCCTTAACAAGTATCCGTTCGATGGCCAGACGGGCCACCGCCGCTTCGTCGATTTCCGCGCCCAGACCGGGGCGGTCCGGCGCGGTCGCTTCCCCGTCGATGATGTCCAGCACCGCGTCGGGCGCGATTTCATCGGCGGCGACTTGCGGCAAGCCCATGGCGAATTCGGCGCCGAACGCGTGATTGGGGATCGACACGTTCAAATGCGCCGCCGCCAACGCTTCCAGATGACTGCCATTGGCGGTGCCCGCGCTGTTTACGTCATACCCCATGGATTCAGCGACCGTTGCGATTTGCCGTCCGCGCCACAGCCCGCCCGCCTTGTACAGCTTGATGCAGGCGACATCGGCAGCGCCGGCCGCCAACACCCGCGCCGCGTCGGCGGGGGAATAGATCGATTCATCCGCCATCACCGGCACGGTGGTTTTGGCCCGCACGTCGCGCAGTCCGTCGATGGAATGTTGCGGCACCGGTTGTTCAAAATAGGCGAGGTCGAGGTCTTCCAGCCGCCGCGCCAGACGAATGGCGTCGCGGGCTTCCAGCGCGCCATTGGCGTCGAGCGCCAGACGGGCGCGGTCGCCCACGGCGTCATGAACCCGGTGCAGGATATCCACATCCGTGTTGAGCCGTTCCACGGGACCGACCTTGAAACACACATAAGCGGGCGCGTAATCGGCCATGACCTGTTCCGCTTCCGCGACCATCGTATCGGCGTCGGCTTGACCGACGGACCATTCCAGCGGTATCCGGTCGCGGCATTTGCCGCCCAGCAAGGCGTGAACCGGAACGCCGAGCGCGCGCCCGGCCAGGTCGTGCAACGCCATGTCGAGCGGGGCCAGAGCCGCTGGATTGGCGGGCAAGCGGCGCCAGCAATCGCGGAAAATCGCGGTGCGGTCCAGGGCGTCGCGACCGACGACAAACGGGGCGTAAAAGTCCCGCAAGGCGGCGACCATGCTGTACGCGGTTTCGCCCTGAAAGGGATTGACCGGACGCATCTGCCCCCATCCGGTAATCCCACCCGCGCGCACGGCGACCAGAACGGAACGGCCGACAAGGTTGTTTTCCCCGTAGGGGATCGGCCCGGTCGGCAAGACCCGCTTCAAGGCGGGCAAGGTGTCGAGCGGCATGATTTCAATCTGGTCGATTTTGAGCATTAATCCCCCGCCATGACCGTATCCAGAAGCGCCCCCGAAAAACCTTCGTCAGCGTAGGCTTTCGCGATGGCGCGGAAATCATCTTCGCGCGCAATCATCGCGTCGATGACGTCGGGGTCGAAATGCCCGCCGCGCCCGTCCTGCAGAATCTCCATCGCCTTTTTATGCGTGAAGGCGGGCTTGTACACGCGTTTCGTGATGAGCGCGTCATATACGTCCGCGACCGCCATAAGCCGCCCGGACACCGGGATATCATCGCCGCGCAAGCCGTTCGGATATCCGCCGCCATCCCATTTTTCATGATGGGTCAGCGCGATTTCCCCGGCCAACCGCAAAAACGACGTAGCCCCCAGTTCGCGTTCCGCAACTGCCAATGCGTCGGCGCCAATTTTCGCATGGGTCTTCATGATCTCGCGTTCCCGGTCGGTGTGCGCGCCCGGTTTCAACAGAATGTCGTCCGGGATGCCGACCTTGCCTATATCGTGCAGCGGTGCGGATTTGAACAAAAGTTCGATGGTTTCATCATCCAGGTAATCCGAAAACCGGGGGTGGTCCTGCAACGCTTCGGCCAGGACCCGAACGTAACGCTGCGTGCGCAGGATGTGGGCGCCGGTTTCGTTATCACGGGCTTCCGCCAGAGACGCCAGAGACAGAATCGTGACATCCTGGGTGCGGATTACTTCTTCGGTGCGTTCCCGGATGCGGTCAACCATCTGGTTGGCGTCGCGCGCGATTTCACCAAATTCATCGTTGCTGCTGATCGGGATTCGATGGGTGTAGTCACCGGCGGTGACATGGGACAACACAGAGCGTTGCGCATCCAGAAACAAACTGAGATTAAGCGCAAAAGAATGAATGACGTTCAGCGCATGGGGCAACATGACCGCAAGCACGAACATGAATTCCTTGATGATCGATATTCGCGCGGTTTCCAGCGACACCATGCCGCTGACCGCCACGATCCACCGTAAATCCTTGCTGACCAGCAGGATCATCAACCCCATCAGCATGAAAATCATGACCGTGGCGAAAATCGCCAATTTCCGGTTCAACGGAAGGTAACGCCCGTCGAGCGACACCGGACGGCCCCCGGCGGTCACTTCGGCGATAATCGACCGTTCCGCTTCCAGCGCCAGATCCAGAGCGGCGAAAAAGCCAAGCGAGGAAAGCCCGGCCAGCAATTTAAGTCCGCTTTCGAGTGGAAACTCGTACAGGACATTATTGTAAAGCGCCAAAATTGCCGCCGCCGACATGAACAATCCAAGCTCAACCCAGAAAGTTCGGCTCGCCCGGCGTTTCAACGGCCCCGGCGCGACATAGGATTTTTGCAATATTCGATGCAGCGCGTATTGCACGGCCAGAACGCCGATAATCGGCGCGGCGATTTGCCAGGCCGACAGGCTATCAATAAAGGGACAAACCCACGCGCCGTAAACCGGAATGATAACGGCGGCCAGCGTGTAATGAAGTTTCGCGCGCATAAATTTTTCCTGTTGCGCCATAATAATTGCCGACTGTCGGCGGGGCATGGCGGGTGCGGTATGGTGCGTCCTTTTCACGCCCGTTGCAAAGTGTATCATAATCACAGAATTTCGATTCGAAGGTTCTTCAAGCCTCATCAAAAGGGAGTGACCGGTTCATGGCGGATTATGAAGTCATTGTCGTGGGCGCCGGCAATGCGGCCTTCGCCGCCGCCGTCTCGGCGCGGGAGCACGGCGCGGACAAGGTTCTAGTCCTGGAAAAAGCCGACCGGGCCAATCGTGGCGGCAATACCCATTTCAGCGGCGGCATTTTGCGCTTCGCATTTGATAGCCCCCGCGACATCGCGCCGTTGCTGCCGAACGTCGATTCCGATTACTTGAATTTTTTCGAGGGCGTCGAGCCCTATACCGCCGCCGATTTCAAGGGCGACCTGATGCGCGTCACGCGCGGCCGCACCGACCCCGAATTGTCCGATTACGTCATCGCCAATTCGAAGGAAACGGTGTTTTGGGCGCACGATCACGCCAAAATCGCCATGGAGCCCGCCCACACCATCGCGGGCGTCGAAAAGAACGGCGTCATCTATTGGCCCAAGGGCGCCATCGTCCGCACCGAACACGAAGGCGTTGGTCTGTCGGCGGGATGGTTCAAATGCGCCGAACGCGACGGCGTCGAAATCCGCTATGAAACCGGGGCGACGCGCATCATCGTCGACAAAAAGGGCCGCGCCGCCGGGGTCACGACACGCAGCCCAGCGGGAATCGAGGACATCACGGCCAACGCCGTCATATTGGCCAGCGGCGGATTCGAAGCCAACGCGCAATGGCGCGCGCAATATCTAGGCGGCCCCTGGGGCCACGCCAAGGTGCGCGGCACCGCCCACAACCAAGGCGACGGTCTGCGCATGGCGCTTGACATCGGCGCCCTGCCGCATGGCCATTGGGGCGGCTGCCACGCGACCCCGATCAGCGCCGAATGGGGCGACTTCGCCGACCGCCGCCTGACCGACAAATCGAACCGCCTGTCCTATTTATTCGGCGTGATGATCAACCGTTTGGGCCGGCGCTTCGTCGATGAAGGCGAAGACACGCAGTTTTACACCTACGCCAAGTTCGGCGGCGAAATCCTGCACCAGCCGGGCGGCGTCGCATACCAAATTTTCGACCAACGCACGGTTCACCTGTTGGAGCCGCGCTACGAAACCAGCGATCCGATCACCGCGAACACGCTGGCGGAACTGGTCGAACAACTGGACCTGGAAGACAAACCCCAGGCGCTGGCGACATTGAACGCCTATAACGACGCCTGTGGCGACCCGGACGGATTCGACCCGACCGAAAAAGACGGGTTGTCGACCAATGGGGTGGAGCCTGAAAAGACGAACTGGGCGACGAAACTGGATTCGCCGCCATTCGCCGCCTATTCCGCGACCGGCGGCGTCACCTTCACCTTCGGCGGCTTGAAAATCGACAACGACGCGCGCGTCATCGCCACGGATTGGCGGCCCATCGAAGGGCTTTACGCCTGCGGGGAATTGGTCGGCGGCCTGTTCCACTACAATTATCCGGGGGGCACCGGGCTGGTGTCGGGTATGGTCATGGGCCGCGCCGCCGGGCGCAGCGCCGCCACACAAGCCCTGTAACAATTACAAAAACCAAACATAACTAACCCAAGGTATAAAAAGAGGCGAACACAATGATGCATGCGATTTCCGCCGCCGAGGCGAACGCCAACCGGCGCGCCATCGACGTCCACGGGCAACAATATTTTCTGAGCGGCTATGTGGGTATGCAGCCCGAACGCGGGACCTATGTCGAAGGCAACGAGGAAAACGACAACGGATTGCCACAGGGGTTTCTGGTCGAACAACCACCGCATTCGGTGACGCCGCCGCATTTCCACGAGGTCAATCAATTTCAGGTCTTCGTTGGCGGCGGCGGCAAGATCGGCAAGCACGAAGCGGCGCCCGTGTCGGTGCACTACGCCAATGGCCACACGCCCTATGGCCCCATCACCGCCGGGGATGACGGGGTGCAATATTTCACCCTGCGCGCCGCGTGGGACCCCGGCGCGAAATACATGCCGCAAAACCGCGACAAGCTGAAACCCGGTCCACGCCGGTTCCGGCTCGCCCCGAACCTGGCCGTCAGCGCGCAAGAGGATTTGGCGGCGCGCACGGACGGCGCGCTGGAACCGATCATCGCGGCGGAAGACGATGGGTTGCAGGCCTATATCCTGCGGCTTGGCCCGGGCGGCGCCATGGACCTACCCGATCCCGCCACCGGCGGCGGTCAGTATCATCTCGTGCTGAATGGTGATTTGGCGCGGGAAGACGGCGACGACTTTAACCGGCTGTCCTGCGTGTTCTTGTCCAAGACAGAATCCGCCCTGCGCGCCCAGGCCGGACCGGACGGCCTGGAGATGCTGGTGATGCAACTCCCCGCCGAAGCGCCGTAACGTCAGATCGGGTTAACCGGCGCGCCGCTGGAAATCGTCGTGCGCTGCATCAACCGGTGATGCTTGACCGTGTCGTATTCGGTGGCGCGGTGAACGGCGGCCTGATTGTCCCAGACAATCACATCATCCTGACGCCATTCGTGGCGGTATGTGTTTTCCGGTCGCGTCGCGCGCGCCAGCAAGTCGTCCAATAACGCGCGGCCTTCGTCTTCCGGCCAACCCACGACGCCTTTGGCGTGGACGCCGATCATGACCGATTTGCGGCCATTGTTCTTGTTGGTCCGCACCAGCCGGTGACGAACCGGCGGCGTGAAGCTTCGTTCCTCGGGCGTGAATTCAAACCCGACCAACCCGCGCGAATAGCTGATGTCGTATTCGATCTCCAGATCCTCGATATCGGCCTTTTCCTTGGTCGTGAGCGACTCGTAGGCCGCCCGCGAGGACGCCAGTTCCGTGGCCCCGCCTTCAGGCGGCACGATGCGTGCGGTCAAGACCGAACATAACGACGGTATCGCCTTGAACGAACTGTCGGCGTGCCACAGCATATTGGCCTTTTGATAGAACATGCGCCGGTCGTCGGGGGGAATGACCGCGCCGGATTTGATATCCAGATTCGATTGCCGCGCGAACGGCGTTCCGGACCCGGGATTGACGCCGCGCGTGCCTTCCAGCGGCCCGAACCGTTCGCTGAACTCGATCTGCTGTTCGTCGGTCATCGGTTGATCGGAAAACACCAGCACCAGATGTTCATCGAAGGCCGCGCGAATGTCCGCGAAAGCCGCGTCATCAAGCGGTCCGGTTATATCGACCCCGGCGATGCGGGCCCCAAACACCGGCGTTATGGGCGTGACGGTCATCGACATGGAACATTCCTCACATTCAGACTACGCGTCCTACTCAGACTAGGCGTGCTACAGGGTGTCGCGGGACGGCGAAGCGGTCAAGACCCCTACCTTGGGGGCGGCCGCTTGAGAATCCAGATAAAGGGCACGACGCTCAACGCCACGGCGGAAAAGACGTAGAACGCGTTCACGTACCCGACCATCGCGGCCTGACGCGTAACTTCGCCGCTCATTTGCGCCAACCCGGGCAGGTCATCGACCCGCCACGCCCCCGACAGGGATGGAAAGCGGAATATTTCGTTGAAGGGCGTCACCACTTCCGACATCACCGTGTAGTTGACGCTGGCGTAATGCACCGCGACGCCGACGCAGATTGAAATAAAAATCGCGCTGCCCAGATTGCGCAACAGATGGAACACCGCGGTCGCTTCTCCCATTTGGCGCGGATGCAGGGTCGCGTAGGCCAGAATCGTCAGCGGCACCCACAGGAAACTGTTGCCGAACCCCTGAAAGGCGCTGGTCCACATCGCATCCCAGATCGACACGTTCAAATCGAATTGCGCCATGAACAGGCCGCTGGTCCCCTGACATATGAACCCGATGGCGAGGCTGATGCGCGGGTCGAAGCGGCCCATCGCGACGACGGCGAAATTGCCCATCAAGCTGCCGAACCCGCGCGCCGCCAGAACGGTCCCGATGAGGGAATCGGGAAACCCGCGCAAATTCTGAAGCAGCGGCGGCAACAACGCCAGGGGCACGAACGACAGCGCGCCGAACACCAGCGCGAAACACAGACCAAGCGCAAAATTCCGGTCCTTCAACAGTTGCGGCGGCAGGAACGGTTGCGCGGCGGTGAAACTATGCACCAGGAAAATATAAAACGCCGCGACCGCGAGAAAGGTCTCCACGATGATTTCCCCGGATTCGTACCAATCCAGCCGGGCGCCGCGATCCATGATCAACTGAAAGCACGCAATCGCCACCGTCAACGCGACGAACCCGATCCAATCCATCCGCGTCCCCCGAAGGCGCCGCCGGTCGGTGATGAACACCCACCCCAGAAACACCGACAGGACACAGACCGGCATGATCATGAAGAACGTCCAGCGCCAGTTATAGGCCTCCGCGACATAGCCGCCGATGGTCGGCCCGAAGATAGGCCCCATCACCACGCCCATGCCCCATATCGCCGTCGCCAAGCCGCGCTGATGCGTGGGAAACACGCCCAGGATAATCGCCTGGGACAACGGCACGATGGGGGCCACGAACAAGCCCTGCAGGACGCGATAAATGACCAGCGTTTCCAGACTTTCCGCCGCGCCGCACAAAAACGTGGCCACGGAAAACCCGGTGACGCTCACCAGAAAAACGTGACGGCGCCCGAACCGGTTGGAGAGCCATCCCGTCGTCGGCGTCCCAATCGCCATGGCCATGAGGTTGAACGTCACCGACCATGCGATCTGGTCCTGAGTGGCGGACAGGGAGCCCTGCATTTGCGGCAGCACCGCATAGGCGATGGTCGACGACATGGCGCCGAGCATGGTCGCCAACGTCACCGTGCCAAGGACGAAATAGCGTTGCGGGGCCGGTAATGGCCCGTCGAAGGCGCCGGAATCGCTCACGCGACCCCAACTCCGTGTTGGTGGCGTTTACGGGACGTGGCGGCTAAAAGAATGCGAAGGCGCGCATTTCGATGCTTTCGCGGATCGCCGCGTCCGGCGCGCTGGTGGGGTCGTCGAAGGACGTATGCGCGGTAAAGCGCACGCCCGCGTCGCGGGCCGTATCGAAGACCTTGAACACCAACGCTTCGTCGCGCGTCATCAGCGGAAAATAATACCATCGGTGCGCCGGGTTGTGGGCGATGTGGTAGGTTTCCGCCGTGCGATCGCGATACCGGCGCTGGTTGGCGATAAAACCGGTTTCGGGGATCGTGGCGCCGTCGCACATGGCCAGCGGCTCGGTCTCCACGCGCGGCGCGACCGAACGCCAAACCTGAATAATCGCGAAACGCCGCTGCAACGCGGCTTCGGCTTCGGCGGCGGGCAGAATGTCGCGCACCCGCTGCGGCGCGGAGCGTTCCGTATAATCGTTGTGCACCGATTTCACGGTGGTGCGAATCCACCCCTCCGCGTGTCGCGCCGGGTCGGCGGTGCGCACCGTATGGTCGAAGACAACGACCTTCGCCGCGCCGCTCTGCGCCTGGATCAACGCTTCGGTTTCGGGATAGTAAACGCGTTTGACTTCGTCCTCGTCGAAGAAATCCCGCATCGCCGTCTTGTTCTCGATCAGCGTGAAGCCGTGTCGGGGCAAGGTGAAGGGACCGCCGGTCACGCGCCCGTTCGCAATTTGCATGGCGCGCGGTTGATACTCGGGTAATTTTTGTTTGTGCGCTTCTTCCGGCCAGTCGATATAGCGGACGGACGGCTTGCCGTCGTCCACGATGTAATTCAACTCGGCCTCCACGTAATCCCGTTCCAGAACGCTCGCCGTATCGCTCATCTCGGTCACCCCAATTCCATTGTTCCACGAACGCATCCCACCCGAATCAAAAGATCGGGCTGTATTGTTATGTTGTTTTCCGCGCGGCGAGGTCAAGGGACCCCACCAGATCAATATGGTGGTGGGCTGATTCACGAAAGGCTTGGAAATCAGGCATTTCGATCAGACCACTATGGTGGTGGGCTGATTCACGAAAGGCTTTGAACCCAAGCATTTCGATCAGACCACTAACCGCCCGCCACCCCTTGCGTGTTCACGTACAGCGCATACAGCGATTGACTGGCCGCCATGAACAGCCGGTTCCGCTTGGCGCCGCCGAAACACACATTGGCGCAGCGTTCCGGCAGCGCGATGCGGCCGATCCTGGTTCCATCCGGCGCATACACCATGACGCCGTCCAGTTCCGCCGACCCCATGCCCCAGCCACACCACAAATTACCGTCGATGTCGCACCGCATCCCGTCGGGCGTGCCGTCGGGTCCGGCGTCGATAAAGACCCGCTTGTTGGTAATGTCGGCTCCATTGTCGATGACATCATAGGCGAGAATATTACGATGCGGTTCGCCGCGCGACTGAACGATATACAGGATCGACTCGTCGGGCGAAAAACACAGCCCGTTCGGTCCGAGAATATCTTCGGCGATGATTGTTGTCGCGCCCGTGTCGCCATCGACCCGATAGACGCATTGCGGCAGTTCGGGGTCCGCCTTGTGGCCTTCGTAATTGCCGAGGATGCCGAACACCGGGTCGGTGAACCAGATCGACCCATCCGACTTCACCACCACGTCGTTCGGCGAATTCAGCCGCTTGCCTTCCCAGTCTTCCATGATCGTCGTGATCGACCCGTCATATTCGGTGCGCGACACCTTGCGCCCGCCATGTTCGCAGGTAATCAGGCGGCCCTGCCGGTCGCGGGTGTGTCCGTTGGCGAAATCGGTGGGGCGGCGGTAGACGCTGACGGCGCCGGTTTCTTCCTCCCACTTCAAAATTCGGTTGTTGGGAATGTCGCTCCACAACAGATAGCGGCCATCGCCGAACCACACCGGGCCTTCCGACCATCGGCACCCCGTATGAAGGCGCTCCACGGCGGCGCTGAAAATGCGGTATTTCTCGAACCGTTCGTCGAGCGTTTCGATCAACGGATCGGGATAGCGGGGATGATCGCGCCATCCGGCGGATTGGGGAGTATTCATCGCCATTCATCCAGTGTTTTCGATAGATTTTCCAAAATTACAAATCACGCACCAAATCCATCGCCTGTTCGAGTTGTGCGATATTGGCATGGGGATCGTTGTCGGCGAAGCGAAAGGCGAGCGACGATATCCCGGCATTTTTGTACACCTTGAACCGTTCGCGCACCATGTCGGGCGTACCGATAGCGCCGAATTTCACGATCATGTCGTCGGGCACACGCTGGCGCGCTTCGTCGCGACGGCCTGCGACCCACAGACTTTGCACGGCTTTTGCGTCTTCTTCGTAGCCGGCGCGTTGCACCGCTTCGTTGTAAAAATTGGTCTTGGCCGACCCCATGGCGCCCATCTGAAAGGCGACCCCGGCGCGCTGCGCATCGATCAATTCCTCGACGTTTTCGCCGATAACCACGGTGCAGGCCGCCTGCAATTCAATGTCCGACAGCGACCGCCCCGCCGATTTGGCGCCGCGTTCAAGATGCGACAGCAATGCTTCGGGATGGTCGGGTGAAAACGACGTGCCGAGCCACCCATCGGCGGATGCGCCGGTATATTCCAGCGCCTTCGGCCCCAGGGTCGCCAGCATGACCGGAATATCGGCGGGTTCGTGCAACAGCTTCAGCGCCTTGCCCTCGCCGCCAGGCAACGGCAATTGGTTATATTTCCCCTGATATTCCAGGCGTTCGCCCCGAAACGCCATGCGCACGATATCGACGGTTTCCTTCAACCGGGTCAGCGGCCCCTTGTAGGGCGCCCCATGCAAACCCTCCACGACCTGCGGTCCACTGACGCCGAGCCCCAGAATGAAACGCCCGTTCGACATCCCGTTCAGGGTCATGGCCGTCATCGCCGTCATCGCGGGGGTGCGGGCGCTGATCTGCATGATGTGCGACCCAAGCTTGATTTTCGACGTTTGCCCCGCGAGATAAGCCAACGGCGTCACCGCGTCGGTCCACCAGGCCTCGCTCGCCCAGGCACAATCGACGCCCAGGCGTTCGGCCTCTTTTACAAAATCAACCGTCGCCTGGAAATCGCTGAGCGACCGCCGACCGATATGAACCGATGCTTTCATGGATTTGTCCTTCTTTACCGCCAATCAGAATCCCCGATCAGAACCCGACAAATTTGCCTTCGCGCTTTTCCTTGAACGCGGCGATGGCTTCGGGGTGATCTTCGCCCGCGCGCGCGACGGCAATGTGCGAACTGATCAAATCGAACGCCGTCGTCATGTCGGCGTTGAGCCCTTGCGCCACCACCCGCTTGATCAACTGGACGGAAAGCGGCGGCATCGCGGCGATGCGCGCCGCCAGTTTCAGCGTCTCCGCCATCAATTCCTCGTTCGGATACACATGATTGACCAGGCCAATTTCAAGCGCGGCAGCGGCGTCGATGAATTCAGCGGTCCACAACAATTCCAGCGCGCGGGCCTGACCGACAATGCGGGGCAGGAAATACGCGCCGCCGCCGCCGGGCGCCAACCCGATCTTGGCGTAGGTTTCAGCGAACCGGGCGGATTGCGAGGCGACGCGGATATCGCAAGCCAGCGCCAAATCCATGCCGCCGCCCACCGCCACGCCGTTTACCGCCGCGATGATCGGCTTTTCAAAGCGCGCGAGGCGTTTCGGGAACGCCTGAACGTCGCGCCAGATGCGCTTTTTGGTGACATGCGGTCGGTTATCCGCCGCGTCCCCCATGGTCCCCACGTCACCGCCACTGCAAAACCCGCGACCCGCGCCGGTGAGGATGACAACGCGCACGTCATCGTTGTCATCGCATTCATCCAAGGCTTCGACCAGCCCGTGCAGCATGTCGTTGGTGAAGGCGTTGAGTTTTTCCGGGCGATCCAGCGTCAGCGTCGCGATCCCGTCAGCGATATCAAATTTCAGGTTTGTCGGCATGTTTTCCCCTCCCCGTTCGTTCCAGATACAAGAACCATCATCATGGTAGCGCGGGCGCCGATGGCAAGAAAGGTCGCGATGGTTTGATGGTGCGACAGATGGATTATGTCTGGACAAGCGTGACAACGCTAATACCATCGATAGTCGCGGATTGAAGAATCCGAAACCGCCATGAGACCGCAACACGGGCTGGTGGAATTCGGCCACATTAACTGGGTGCTCGATATGGCGAACGCATTTTCGATTTTGACGGACAGGGAAGGCCGTCTCAGCGCGGCGTCGGACGACGCGCAATCCGCCGTCGGGCGACCGGCCGTCGAAATCCAGGCGAAACCCCTGTTCGCATTGTTCGCGGAAGAAGACCGACCCGCCATCGCGCAGGCGCTGGAATCCGCATCCCATCAATCGCAAACGACGCTCTCTCGACAAAAAATTCTGACCGGGACCGATAGCGAAGCGCTTTTCGACATCGCCCTGGAACCCGCCGGGCCGGATAAATTCTGGGTCCACTTTTCGCCGCTTGCCGATGAATCCGGTGGGGATGATCCCACGGGGAGCGGACCACTCGCGAAAGAAGACTTCCTGACCACGGTCGCCGGGCGCCTCGGCTTGCCCGGCGGTGACGACCTGCAAATGTTGATGGTCGATATTGACGGCCTGCGCAACAAGGACCTGACCGCCCGGCTTGGCGATGACGCCGCGAACGCCGTCCGGTCGAGTATCGAAACCGCGCTGAGCGAAGCGGCGGTCGATGGGCAGATCGGCCAACTCTCCGCCAGCAGCTATGGCGTTTTGGGAACCGGAGGACAAAACAGGCAAGACCTGGTCGCATCGGTCGTCGATGCGGCGAGCCAGCATGGCGTGAACGAGCAGGACCTTGGCGCCAAAGCCGAAAGCGTCGCGTTGGATGCGGAAGATATCGACCCCGAAGCGGTGCGCGGCCTGTTGGGGCATGTCCTTCATAAATTCCAGCAAACAATTCAGCATGGCAAACCGTTTGGCGGCAGTCGCCTTAGTGAGGTTTCAGCGGAAATCGAACAGGCGATCAACCTGATCGAAACTGCACTGGATAACGGCGATATCAGAATCGAGGCCCGCGACGTTCGGTTGCTGAATTCCGGCGACATTGCGTTTTACCTGACCCATGGCGTGCTGGTGTTCGGGGACGAGGCCGTCACGGCGGACCGCTTGCTGGTCATGGGCGACCATCCGGAACTCTGCAGTCGTCATGACCGCGCCGTCGTCATGGCCGCGGTGGCGTCGGTGGCGTCGGTTGCGTCGCAGGAACCACCAGCGCCGTCGGATACGCCGCCCCTCGCGCCCCTCGTAATCGTCGATATCGGGATGCCCACGCTGGAATCCGGGGAAGCCGCTCGCCTCGCCGCCGAACTGGGCAAAGCGGGACAGAGCGTCGGATTTCGACCGCAGGGCCTGGATATGAGCGCCCGACGTTCGCCCGGCGTGAAACAGGTTTACGGGCTTTTGAAGGATGGCGTTCCGGTCTGGCTGGTCAATTTTTCAACCGCCATCGAAAAAAGCCGCCACTTGAAGGGCGCCTATGTGGAAATTTCGGCGACGTTCCTGCGCGATATCAGCGCCTCACCGGACCGGGACAAGCTGCTGACCGGATTGCTGAAAGTCTGGAGCGACGTCGAAGTCCGTCTGGTCGCGGTCAATGTCGACTCCAGGAACCTCGCAACCTTCGTCAGCAAGCTTGGCATCGCCCATGGCGTCGGCGTCGCCGCCGACCCGGCCGCCGACGCCCCCCAGTCAACCCGAGACATAGCAACCAAGGACATCGCGTAATCACGACATCGAACCAGTGACATAAAGGAGACCATCCCATGCGGCCCGTGTTCCGAACCAAGCTTTGCGATTTACTGGGCATTGAATACCCCATCGTGCTGGCGGGCATGGGGTCGCGCGGCAAAGCCACGCCGCCCGCGCTCGTCGCCGCCGTGTCGAACGCAGGCGGATTGGGCGTCATTGGCGGGTCGGGACTGGAGCCCGAGCAATTGCGCGACGCCATTCGGCGCACCCGGGAATTGACGGACAAACCCATCGGGGTCGATTTGATCCTGCCCGGCAATATTCCCAAAGATACGCCGCTGACGCGCTCGGAAGTTCGCCGCCAGATCGAGGAACGCTATCCCGAACACGCCGCCTTCGTGCGCAACATCATGACCGAACACGGGTTTGGCCCGCACCCGGTCGACAACGAGTTCGTCGTGGCCAACACCACCGGCGCGGACGGATCGACGCCGGGTTCATCGAACCGCAACATGCTGCAACAACAGGTCGACGTCACCATGAGCGAAGACGTTCAGGTGTTCGCCGCCGGGCTGGGCGACCCGTCCTGGGTGACGCCGCTGGCGCATGAACGCGGCATGGTCATGATGGGTCTGGCCGGATCGCCGCGCAACGCCGAGCGCCAGAAACAGGCGGGCGTCGATATCATCGTGGCGCAGGGCTACGAAGCCGGGGGCCATACCGGATGGATCGCCAGCCTGCCGTTGATCCCGCAAGTCGTGGACGCGGTCGCGCCCATGCCGGTTCTGGCGGCGGGCGGCATCGTGAACGGGCGCGGCGTCGCCGGAGCCCTGTCGCTGGGGGCGGCGGGGGTGTGGGTCGGCACCGCGTTTCTGGCGTCGGAAGAATGCGACATTCACGACGAACACAAACGCCAGATCGCCGAAGGCCGGTCGCAGGATTTTGACATTCGCAAGGTCTATACCGGCAAGACCATGCGCAGCTTTAAGAACGCGGCCATCAAGGCCTGGGACGATGCGGGGCTCGACACCCTGCCCATGCCGTATCAGAAAATCCTGATGGACGATTTCAATTCCGCCGCCGCCGCCGCCAACCGCCACGAACTGCACTCCAACCCCGCCGGGCAAGGCGCCGGGGGCATCACCGCGATTCGTCCGGCGGCGGCCATTATGGAAGATTTGGTGACCGGCGCCATCGCCGCGCTGAATGACGTTAACGCCAAGGTGGAGATATAACGATGGACGATACGCTGCCCGAAGAAATCAACCTGCTGCGCGACAGCCTCGTCCGCTTCATGGAGACCGAGGTCAAACCGGCCATGGCGGATTATGAATTGCGCGGCGAATTTCCCCGCGCGTTGGTGAAAAAGGCGGGCGCGGCGGGGTTTTACGGCACGGTGTTTCCCGATTCCGTCGGCGGCGTCGACATGGGCTTTCTGGCCAGCGCCGTGGTCAGCGAGGAACTGGCGCGCAACGACGTGCGCTTCGCGTCCTGCAATAACCAACAGGCCTCGACCTGTCCCTATTGCATCTATACCGCCGGCACCCCGGCGCAGGTGTTGAAATACGTGCCGCCGCTGCTGGCCGGGGAAACCATCGGCATGATGTCGCTGACCGAACCCGGCGGCGGGTCCGACGCGCTGGGCAATATGAAAACCCACGCCAAACGCGACGGCGACGTCTACCGGCTGACGGGCTCGAAGATGTTCGCGTCCATGGCCAACGAAACCGATGTCGGCGTGTTGCTGGCCAAAACCGACCCGAACGACCCGCGCTCCGCGACTGCATTCATCGTCGAACCGAAGAAGTATCCCGGGTTCGACGCGCGGCCCATCGACATGCACGGGCTGTCCAACGCGCTGCGAACCAACGCGGTGTTTCTGGATGATTTCGTTGTGCCCGTGGAAAACCGGCTGGGCAACGAGGGCGACGGCTTCAGGATCGTCATGCAGGCGTTGCAGGCGGGCCGCATCACCGTGGCCGCCAAGGCGCTGGGCGTCGCGCGCGCCTGTTTCGAAGACGCCATCGCCTACGCCAATGAACGCATGGTGCGCGGCCAACAGGTCGGGCGCTATCAAATGGTGCAGTCCGACATCGCCGACATGGCGGTCGCCATCGAAGCGACGCGGGGGCTGGTATACACGGCGGCGCGCCGTCTGGATGCGGGCCTGCCGACCAACCGCATCGCGGCCATCGCCAAGTATCACGCCTCGGAAACCGCCAAGCTGTGCGCCGACAAGGGCCAGCAGGTGTTCGGCGGCTACGGACTGGCGGTGGAGACGCGGATTTCCTGGCTGAAAGCCTACGCCGATTTGTTCTTCACCGGCGAAGGCACGGCGAACGTCCAGAAAATACTGATCGCCGAGGACGCGCTCGGTTACAAAGTCGCCGACCGGCACCACGGCCAAACCCAATTCCGCAACCCGCGCACCGATCCGCCAACCATGGAGATCGCCGGATCAAACAAGGACGCGGTGGCGACGTGAGGCGCGTTTTCTGCAAAACACACGAAGAAGACTGCAATGGATTTTGCCATCCTGAAAATGGCGCGTATAGTTAACTTTCACTGAAACAGGAGCGACCCATGAGCGAAACTTTAGTGAACCACGAACCCTATGCTGGCAAGGATCTGGGCGAGGACGCCTTCATTTGCACCTCGGCCATGGTTGACGACTATTGCGAAGGCCTGGCGGTCGACCGCACGCGCTATCTGAAGCCAGCCTATTGGGACAAACCGGCGACGCCCGCGATGATGGTCAGCCAGGTGGACGTTGGCTATGACGGCGCCCGCTTCGACAACGCCTTCGGCAATTTGTGGATGCGTCAGGAATGGGATTTCCATCACCCGATATTCGCCGACCGCGAATACCGCCGGACCTCCACTATCCTCGACGTCTACGAATGGCGGAACAGATCGGTGGTCAAACAGGAAGTAAGCCTCTTCGAGGGATCGGAGCTTGTCGTTCGCGGCATCCATCACCAGAGCTTCCTGTTGGGCCAGAGTTCGGGCAAGGTCGCCTTGCGCGACCCGAAGAAGAAGGAAGGCGTCCGCAAGTTCGACGCGCCGCAAGGCGAGGCCATCGCAAGCGTTGACCGCAACATCGATCTGGAAATGTGCGGCGTGTTTTTCCATGGCAACAAGAGCTACCACACCGACAAGAAAGCGTCGGAGGAACTCGGGTTCGAGGAAGTCGTAGTCGGTGGCCGGATGACCCTGTCGCTGATAGGCGACATGCTTGAACAACGCTTCGGGCGCGGGTTCTACGAAGGCGGAACGCTTGATATAAAGTTCACGAATATCGTCTGGCCCGACGACCACGTGACGGCGAAAGGCGTGATCACGAACGAACAGGACGGCAAGGCCACGGTCACCGTCTGGATGGAAAAAGACGATGGCACGGTCGTCGTCGTCGGTTCGGCGTCGGCGGCCCTTTAGGCGAGCCTTTTTCGGGGCGGGTTCGCGTTTCGGCGGACTCGCCTGCCAAGACCAGGCGCACCGGACATTGAACCGTTGGCGCTTGCCGATAGACTGTGCCAGTCTTTGTCCAACGCCTCACCACCACTCAAGCCTCCCCTCGACCCAAGCCTAAAGGAAACACGCCCATGTCCGATAACATGACCGACTTCTCCTTCCTGCAAGGCGTCAAGGTAATCGATTTCACGCAGTTCGAAGCGGGCCCGTCCTGCACCGAATCCCTCGCCTGGCTCGGCGCCGACGTGGTGAAGGTCGAAAACCCGAACCGGGGCGACCCCGGCCGCCGCCTGCGGCCCGATCAGCCGGACGACGATCCGTATTATTTTCACATCCTCAACGCCAACAAGAAGTCGATCACCGTCAATTTGAAGTCGCCCAAGGGCCTCGACCTGGCCAAGGACATGATCGCCAAAGCGGACGTCATGATCGAGAACTTCGCCCCCGGCGCCATCGAGCGGCTGGGCCTGTCCTATGACGAGGTGAAGAAAATCAATCCCGGCATCATCTATGCCCAGATCAAGGGTTTCGGCGAAGGCAGCCCGTTTGAAAAGAACCTCGCCTTCGACATGATCGCGCAGGCCTGCGGCGGCACGTTCAGCGTCACCGGCGATGCGGACGGCCCGCCGACGCGGCCCGGCATTTCCCTGGGCGACACCGGCACCGGCATGGTGATGGCGATCACCATCCTGGGCGCGCTGTACAAGCGACGGGAAACCGGAGAAGGCCACCGGCTGCAGGTCGCGATGCAGGATGCGATCCTGCACTACATGCGCATTCCGTTTTCCACCCAAGGCTTGACCGGCAAGGCGGCCGAACGCGGCGGCAGCAAGGTGCCGGGCATCATCAACGCGCCGATGGGGCTGTATCCCTGCGCGCCCGGCGGACCGAATGATTACGTCTACATCATGACGAGCCGGGCCAATCCCGAGCATTGGGACCGTTTGTTGACCCTGATCGGGCGGGAAGACCTGATCGGCGACGAACGTTACCTGACCCCCGCCGACCGCACCGAACGCGAACCGGAAGTGGACGAGGTGATCGCCGCCTGGACCCGTGGCCGCTCCAAATACGACGCCATGAAAGTGGTTGGCGAAGCGGGAATTCCCGCCGGGGCCGTGCTGGACACCGACGAGTTGAACAACGACGTCACCTTCGAGGAACGCGGTGTCATGCAGACCATGGTTCATCCGGTGCATCGCCCGTTCAAGATGCCCGCCTGGCCGGTGCGGGTGGACGGCAAGGCCACACGGTTAAAATCCTCCCCGATGCTGGGCGAACATACGGATCAGGTCGTCAGCGACTGGCTGGGACTGAACGACGCCGCGATCACCGCATTGAAGACGGACGGCGCTGTCGGCGGATAAATTCTAAGGCGCGCTACCGCGGCGTATTAACTTTTAAGACGCGCTACCGCGGCGAAAACTTTTAAGATGCGCTATCGCGGCGAAAATTTTTAAGACGCGCTACCGCGGCGTCAGGGGCCGCGCGTCCGCCGGCGCCGGGTGGTCCATCACCCGCAAAATGGCCGCGTTCATTATGTACACGCTCATCACGGCGGTCAGCTCCATCAGTCCCTTCTCTCCATAGCGCGCCTTTACGGCGTTGAACGTGTCGTCGCAGACCTTCGGCGCCTCCAGCAGTTCCCGCCCAAAGCCGATAATCAGCGCTTCGTCCGCCGTTAAATCATCCAGCGGCCCATAGGTGTCGATGGCGTGAAACGCTTCTTCGCGTGCGCCCGCCTTCAGGCCCAGCTTGACATGGGCGTTCCAGATATAGGCGGCGTTGGCCGACCGCACCGCCGTACAAACGGCAAGCTCCGTCTCCGCATCGCTTAGCGTCGAGTGGAAACGCAAGTGTTCCACCAAATCCGAAAGCAGCCCCCCGGTTTTCCCGGCGTAGGTCAGGTAGCTGCTCGGCGGGGGCATGGTCGTGCGGGTCTGTTGAATGTGGCGAATAGCGGCGCGGGTTTCGTCGGAAAACGCGTCCGTATCGGATGGAATCGGTAATCGCGGCATCGTCTTACTCCTGTGAGGTTTGTCCTGCAAAATTTTCCAACGAAAGATTCAGTTGATCGCTCTGTTCTTCAGGCGGGGCTCATGAGGCGGCGCCCGCCTCGCGGCCTCGAATCAAATCGGCGCCCTTTTCCGCAATCGCAATCGTGGACGCGAACGTGTTGGCCGACGGCAGCATTGGCATGATTGAAGCGTCGATAACCCGCAGATTCCCGACGCCATGAACCCGTAATTCGTCGTCCACGACGGCTGTGGCGTCGGTTGCGGGGCCCATCCTGCACGTGCCCACCAAATGATAGCCGGTGTTGCCACGCTGCCGCGCGAAGTCGAGCAACTCGTCGTCGCTGTTCACCGCCGCGCCGGGCAGGGTTTCGGTTTCGAAAAACGGCGCGAGCTCGGGGCTGTTGAGCAACGCGCGCGCCAGCCGCAAGCCCGCCAGGGTGATGCGTTGATCCGCTTCGGCGGCGAGGTAGTTAGGCTGCACGACGGGCGCATCGGCGGGGTCGCGGGAAACGGCGCGGACATAGCCGGTGCTTTCCGGGCGCGGCTGGGCGGCGCCGCAGGTCATGCCCGGAAAGTCATCAAGGACATAGACGCGCCCGTCCTGGTAACTGCCCGGCGTGAACAAAATCCGCAAATCGCTTTCTTCCAGGTCCGGATGGGACTTGCCGTGCACGAACGCAATGGTCGGGCACAGCGCAAGCACACTGGGTTTCCGGCCCAGCCATTTCGCGACTTCCAGGGGCAGCCGGGGCCAGCGGGCGTATTCATTAATGGTCACCACGTTGCGCGCCCGCGCCGTCATGCGCACCGAGTAGTGGTCGCGCAAATTTTCGCCGACCCCCGCCAGAGGGGCGACAACGGGCGCGCCGAGATCGTTGAGTAAACCCGCGGGGCCGATCCCCGAGAGTTGCAGCAGCTTGGGCGAATTGACCGCGCCCGCGCTCACAATAACCTCGCGCCGCGCCTGAACCACATGTTCATTTCCCGCGCCGTCGCGATAGCGGACACCCGTCGCCTTGCGCCCTTCCATCTCCAGCGCCACGACCTGGGCGCCGGTGCGCAGCGCCGTCAATTTTCGACGCAGCGCGGGTCGCAAGAACGCCTTGGCGGCGCTCACCCGTTTGCCTTCATGGATGTAGCGTTGAAAATATCCGGCGCCGAACTGATAGCCCGCGTTGTAATCCGGGGTGCGCGGGATTCCCATGCCTTCCGCCGCGTCGAGAAAGGCCTCTGCGAGCGGGTTGATCCAGTCGATGTCCGTAATGGGAAGTTCCCCGACGCGCCCGCGAAAGCGATCGTCCCCCGCGCCAATGCGCCGCTCGGATCGCTTGAAATACGGCAGAAGATCATCGAAGCCCCAACCGCGATTGCCCATCTGCGCCCAGGTGTCGAAGTCCGCCGCCTGGCCCCGGTTGTACACCATGCCGTTGATCGAACTCGACCCGCCGACCACCCTGCCCTGGGGAATGGCGATGCTGCGGCCGCCGAGCGCGGGCGAGGGTTCGGTTTCGAACGGCCACACGAAGCGGTCCCCGTAGAGCGTTTTGACAAACCCGGCGGGAATGGAAATCAGAGGATGCCGGTCATTGCCACCGGCCTCGATCACGCACACGCTGGCAGCGCCATCTTCGCTCAGGCGATTGATCAGCACGCATCCCGCGGCGCCAGCCCCAACCACGACATAGTCAAATGTATCCATCCCTGAATCCCCTCAGAGGCTGCCCGGAACAGGGTCGGCGGTCAGAAGCTCGGCTTGGTCGGAAACGGCGTGAGCTGAAGTTCATGCGTCCAACACGACCGGTCCTGGGTGTGCAGATAGTAGAACGCTTCGGCGATCTTGACCGGGTTGATGATGATGTCGGGATTCTCCCGCGCTTTCGGCAGCGCCCTTGTGCCTGGCGAGTCGATCAGACCGTCGATCACCACATTGGCCACATGGACGCCGAGCTCGGAATATTCCTCGGTCAGCACCTGCGCCAGCGTGCGCATCATGACCCTGGGGTAGTACAGCGATTCCCCGGTGTATCGCTTGGTCCCGCGCAGGGAGCGGGAATTGTTGGAGAATAAAAACGACCCCTCGCCTTTCTTGCGCATCGCCGGCAACACTTCCTTGGCGACGAGAAACGGCCCCCGGCTGGCGATGTGTTGGGCGGTGTCAAACATCGACACTTCGATGTGTTCCAGCAGTTCTTTTTCCGGTGGCAGATCGCGGCCTTCCAGATACCCGGCGTTGTAGACCAGAACATCCGGATCGCCCGCGTCGCGCCGAATCGTCTCGAACGCCGCCGAGACGGACTCCTCCGACACGAGATCCAGCTCAACGGTCATGCAGTCCCCGCCTTGCGCTTCGATGGCCTCTTCCAGCGCCGCCGCGTTGGACGCGGTGCGCGTCGTCAACACGGTGAAAAAGCCTTCTTGCGCGAATTTCTGGGCGATGGCCCCGCCGACGCCCCAGCGCACGCCAACCGGCAAATCGGTGTCGCTGACGGATTGGCCGTGCGCCAGTTTGGTGTTGCGGCCATCCGACTGCCATTTGGATGTGGCGCCAACCACCACCGCGACCGGCAAGCCCTTGGTGTTTGCTTTACTCATCTGGAAACTCCCCCTTTTTTGGTTTTGTCAGCTCGCGTTCGGTCGGTCCCAACCCCACCAGGCGCAAAGCGCGTCGCCCATGACGAGTTGTTTATCCGCTTCATTCAGCCACGGCGCTTCTTCGGTGAACATCGCCACGCACTGCGCCCAGGAACAGGGCATCTTCGAAATATCCGTGCCCCAGAACATGCGGTTCGGCCCGAAGGCGTCGTAAATTTGTTGCAGGTATTTGTGCATGATCGGAAACGGATAAGCCTCGCTGGAATACCCCGGCGCGCCGGTCGCCTTGACCGCCACGTTGGGATGTTTCGCCAACGCCAGAAGTTCGGGAATGTGCGTCATGGACGCGTCATCCTTCAGTTGAGTCGTCCCGCCCCTGCCGCCAAGGTGATCAATGGTCAGTCGAAGACCGGGGTGGCGCTCGGCGATCCCGCCCAGCACCGTCAGCGAATCCGTCGCCAGCATGGAAATCGGCACGTCGGCTTCTTCGGCGGCGGCCCATAGCCAGTCAAGGGTTCCATCGGCCACCCATTGCCGTCCAGGGTCGGTCAGAAAGGTGTAACGCAGCCCGAGCATGCCGTCTTTCTTCCAGTCCGCGATGCGTTCGCGGGTTTCAGGCTGGTCGAGCGGCGCCGAGCCCATGATCGCGAACCGGC